>NZ_JCAALU010000030.1:0-52409 GCF_059609455.1 Paenibacillus liaoningensis | reverse complement strand
ATTTGACGGTACACCCCCTCTTCTATCCGAATAGCGATTTATCTATTGGAGAGATCCTGCGAATAAGCGAGCATTCGTGAGAAAACTACATTTTACCGAGGGAGTTCAATACTTGTCCTATCTGCATATAATCTCCGATGACCCAATTGAAGGACAGCCGACCATGTATCCATGATTTCAAAGATCACTCATATCCTCATGGTATTGTCTTAGTAAATCCTTTGTTTTTATTTTCAATTTCAGACTACATGACTCATATAATTTTGAATAACTGATTAATGTATCAAAGGATATATTTTGATTACCAAATCTCCTTTATAGCTTTTTAGCAACTCCACCTACTTTTCTGATTCTATAGGAATCAATATCCTCAATAGATTCAATAAGTGCTTTGTTACTAGCCGGCAACCGATCTTGATTAAATGTTAGCAGCCGTGACTTTTCCAACGGAGATAGTTTATTCATTATATTAAATTTCAGTAATCGAGAATTTGAATCCTCTTTTATTTCTGAGGCTATTGCACATATCTTTTGTGATAATATTTCATCAAAGGATTGAAGAGCAAGCTTTTCTATTCCTAATTTTTCTCTCGGGAAATGTTCATCCATCCAAACACTATCGTTTCTTTGCAGCCAATTGTATTCTCGAGGATGCATACGCAGCAGAAAAATTCGCTTATTTGTTTTATTAGACTGAGAAGTTTGCAACAGAGTCAACCGATATAAATCTTTTTTTTCATTAATAGTTATAGCGCCCGTCTGCTCAATGACCTGTACAATGTCTCGAGTAATTAGTAGTGGACTTTTTTCATAATGTGTAGACCTAGATTTTTTTAACCTTCGAATACAATTATTTATGGCTGTTTCAGAATACCCTGTTTCCTTTTGGATTTGATATGGCGTGAATCCCTCTAAATATAATGTTACTACTCTTTCATACCATAAATGCCCCATTGAAACAGTAAGTGGCTTTTGGGATTCTTTTCTGCCACGCATCCATCTTTTCGAATAAGTATACCCGCATACTATACATTGAAATGTTGTTGTAATTGAAATCCCTCCTGAGATTTTCAATTTACGGTCACATCTTTGAATTGTCTTCTTTCCATACTGAATACATATTGGGTTTAGACATTCCCATGGACCATTACCAAATGGAATTGGATTTGCAATAGGATGCTCATACTTCAAAAAGTTTGTTACTGAACCGAAAAAATATCTTATTAACAGGACATAAAAAAGGATATGCGTCCTCATATGAAAAGGATGCAAAAAAACATTGGCAAAATGTTGCGATAGTAATGTACTAACATTTAATCCTGTAACCTCTAGTTGTGCAGGACTATGGTTATCTACTATGTTTTTCAATAACTCGCGGCGCATAAACCGACCTCCATAATGGATAAAATTAAGCTCCCACATTTTCATCATGATTTTGCTTTGTATATGATCAGCATGAATGATGTCCGAGAGAGAGTTCAATGTATAGAGGTCTTCAAGTAGAGTATTCTGGTAGTCAAGAATGGAACATTCATTGCGAGTTCTATTTACTTCAATATCACTTAAGCATCTACGGCATTTGGGAGTTGACAACAGTCTTTTTGCATAATCCTCACTAAGAGAGCACATACAATTAGGGCAACAATCTATCAGTTCAACTTTATGCAGATGACAGCAAGCAATAAAACCGAATTGATGTGCGCGATGAACGTAACATTCACCGTATTTTTCATAATCTTCATGTAGGCATTTAGAACAATACTTTACCTGTTTTGAAAATAGATTTGTGCCATTAAATATATTGGCCTTATTCTTCTCATTTGGAATATGCATAAGTTCATTTTCTTTGTTTCGATCGCTCTTCTTTAGAAAACAGCCAATAAGTCTTGCCCAAGTGTGATGGTTAATAAAATAATCAAATTCAAACGGGTGCCCATCCGGTAATTTTTCGTATAACTTAATTAAATTGGTAGGAAACATTGGGATTTTGAAAGACTTTATTTCAAATAGCTCCTCCTTGGTATCTGACAATTTAATATTGGGGGACATAAGATGGTATCTGTAGATAATACTTCTGATATCTTCGTCCGGATACAGTTGTGGAAAAAATGCTAAACTCGACATTATGATACTTCCTTTTTCAATGATTCATCTATTTAAGTTCTAATAAAATTTCCGATTTGTTCGAAATCCTATTCTCAAGCAGATATATGATATGGAGACAACGACTAACCTTCTATTAAATTGTTTCTGTGCAAATCAAAAATAATAGTTGAGCAATTCCATGAATTTTATTTCCACTTCTTTCCTCAGTGGACGGTTTAAGCCAGCTAACTTCAGTAGTTTCCACCCTGATAGCCTACCTTCCACCTCATGAAGCTTGTTTGCAGCCCAAATTAACCTACGTATTTGATATGTCTCTGTAGAATCGACATGCTTATTAATAAATTCATTGGTTTTAGGGAGCTTGTTTAGATTCTTTATAAGTTTATGTTTCAGTTGGCCTAAATCCGTATATCTAGCTATTGAGTTCAACGTTATTCTTTGTGGATTAGGTAACTGCTTCATCTGCTCAACTGTCTTTAACACTACGCCGTACAAAATGTCATCTCGCGAATTCCAATCCACTTTTCTTTTAACCTTCGTTAGCGAGTCTCCTTTCTCGTTGTTTCTTCTCGACTTGCAAAGATATTTTTGATTATTCGATGCACATAAGGCTGCTTTATTATTATTTAGAATCTCCGTTTGATTCTTTACAGTCCCTGGATCAACACCGAGAATTTTCGCCTTCTGACGAAGAGTTATAATGCTCTCATTAAGACACTTTAATTTATCTAACCAAATCGAACCAAAATTTTTAATTCTACCTATTCGGTTCATATCCTCATCGCAAGTATCTGGACCTCTTCTTGAATATATAAATCCGCAATTGCAATGAAAGGTCCCAACTGGCTTTGTAGTTGTTGAGCAGCGAGTAACGACACATTTATCAATAACCATTTGATTGTAATGATCAGCCGCTTTATTGAGACATGGCCAAGGGCCGTTACCAAATGGAAAATTATTGGTGGTGACAGAAAAACCAGCAACAGATTTTTCAAGAAAGCCGAAAATTAATAAATGCCTTAGTGGATGCGTAATTTCTTCTTGATTCCTGATTATTTTATGTAACCATGTATCAGAGCTATTTGAGTCGATACCACAGTCTAGATATTCCAGCAGTTTATCCGTGTAGCTATTCCGAAAATTCTGTATAAGGCGATTAATCCTTACCCGACCGCCTACTGTTCGGTAGCCTTCCATTGATGGTAGCTTTCTATAAGATGCGGTTTCCTCTTTAGCTATTTGGGAAGAGTGTAGAAGAAAATTCGATTGAACAGCAATGAATGTTAGATGATCCAACCAACTGGAGTCAATAACAGGTTCGGTATAATCCGCTTCATTATAAATTGTTAAAGAAACAAATGAAAATTTGTGATGAATCGTTGAATATTCTATCGTACTGACCTTTAAGATGGACTTATGCAACGGACATATATTTACACCGGGCAACTGATGACAACGATGCCAATAAGGCTCACCATATTTCTTGGTGTCATCCTGATAGCAACTACTGCAATATTTTAAATTGGTCGGCAGTTTGATTCTGCATGCAGGAATTCCCATTAATACATGAGATTCTCCCCTGCTACTCCCTTCTGCCATTAAGCGATACAATTCCTTTGTCTTATCTTTTGAAACATAGGACGTATAATACGGATAAAGTGTGTGATTTTTGATAAGTTCCTCTGTGGTATAGGCAGTTCCGCTCCTAGCAGCCAAAGCACTCAAGTGACTAGGTAAATCTACAGTTGCACACACCAATCGGCTACCAAATAAATCATGAACCGTTTGTTTTTGCGTTCTGTTGCCTGACATCAGATGATATCTAGCAATTCCACTGTATATAATTTCATCCGGGTATAAAGAAGGGAAATACGCTAACAATATAATCACCCTTTTCGGAGTTTATATTGCTAGTGTTCCCTTCTTCCTCGTAATCTATTACTCTTAAAAAATTAGTTTGGATAATTCTTCTTCCGAAGGAACAATTCCCTGTTCCACTAACTTCTCGTAAATTTCTTCCTCTTTTATGTTAGTACTCTTTGTTGCATTCCTGAGATCATCCACTTCTAGAACAGGCTGTTCCTTCTTTCTAGATTTCCTGCTCTTAGTACCTGTACCGCTGCTCGTTTTCATTGTTACGTCTGGATTGACTATGTCAGATGCTGTTTCTTGGAGCTCCAATTCCTTAAGAAGCTCTTTCCTCAAAACAACAATATTCTTTTCAGACTCATTTCGTTGTAGCACACGCTCAGAGATCACTTCCGAGACATCTGCAGTGGCACCAAAATCAATTGCTGTTTTAACCAGTTCCAAGAAAATTTCTTGATTAATCGCTGTTTTATCGTTTCGTTTTTCCAACGTACGTATTTCACCTTGTAGACACACCTTCTCTGTTGCCTTTTGAAGAAATTCATCTAGTGTATCCCATGTAGGCCGCAGATCATCTATAAGCATCATTGCTGATGGATCATTCCGCTTCAGTACCTTTAACAATGGTTGAATGAGCCGCATATGCCGATTTGCAACATCCTTAAGAACGCTTACTGAAATTCGTTCCTTTTCATCTCCGTACATAATAACTTCCCATTGAGAGAGCATATACAATTTCACTGCAATATCCACAATACCCTGTGATAGTTCATACATTGTCTTCTTAAGCGGCTCACTAAGCTTTGTCGGATTTGATGTCCATTGAAAGCGCCAAAGCCGCTCAATGAAGTACTCCCACTCCTCTCCATCTGTTAATCGATCCATAATCAAGTCACCTTGGCCAGTACTTCTGCGTGCTTGGCTGAAAGAACCTGATAGCAGCTTCATTGCTTTAAAAGTGCCAATAAGAATTACTGGAACACCTATCGTATTAATTAATTGGGTAAAATAGTTTAACATTCGCTCGGCTCCGCCACTCTTCATAAAGCTTAGATTTTGTATTTCGTCGATGACCAACACGCCGAGCCCATGTAAGGTTGAAATATGGGCCATGATTGGAATCAATATATCCACGGATGAGCCTTTAGAAGCAAACTTCCGAAAATAATCCGTAGCTAGGTGAGAATCAACCGCTTGAAAAAAATTTAAACATAATCCTTTTAATGAGCCATCAAATGGGCAATTCAATTTTAACCAAACTAATTGCTTACGAATAAAGGGCTGCCCATTATAGACGGAGTGATGAATCACCTGAGGGTATAACAACAAAGAGCTTTCAATAGCCGTAGTTTTCCCTTGACCGCTTACTCCTAAAATGGCAAATCCAGTTGCTGTAGAACGTACTCCCGCTATATTTGCACCATCAATTCCAACTCCCGCATTCAATATTTCCTTGAAACCAATATGGAACTGCCTCATTGTTTCAGGCAAAAAAGGATTCCTTGCTTTATAGCCATGTCGCATTAATCTAGAAAGACGTTGCTCTACTAATAAATGCGTAGGCAATGGCTCTACGTAATCACAGATTTGCTGAACTAGATGGAGTCTTGTTTGATTTCCTAACTTTCTTTGCTCTTCATTATAATCAGGGTATTTACCAACATGAATTGCAACGTGCTCCTCCTCAAAAATGGGAGGCAATGCTTCAATAAATGGATTATTCTTGTAGCTGCCGATTACTTGTGGTTTATAATTAGCTTCTTCATGTTTACCGATTAAACTCGGAGTGTAGTGATACATAAACTCCGCATTTACTTTCTTAGTCATTTTCTTTCTTCCTCCTTGCAGTAGATAAAATATCCAATTTGGACTTGGGTCTGTAAGTCTCTAACAGTTGATTATTTGTATTTGCTTCATTTTCTTCCATCTCAGCCCCTACGGATCTATCTAGTTCAAAGCTCTGCTCTTTTCTCAACTTATCCCGCTCTATTTTCCTTCCAGGCTGAATATTCGCTTTCTTCTCCGTTTTAGTCAATGAATTATCACGTTGATTTTCTGCCCTTTTTTCCGCTTGAGCTTTGATATTTTCCAGCCTTGCGCTTAAACTGACTTCTTGTTGAAGTAAGGTAGAGTTATATAAATTTTTCTGTAACTTTTCCTCAAAACTTTTCATTTCAATCTCCTCCAAACTCAAATCAGCGAAACGAGAAGACTTATCTAACAAATGACACTTTATAAAGCTACGTCCATCCTGAACCTTCACATAGACATAGTCCATACACCGCCTGTCGTAGGCTATTACTGTTTTTATCGATTTCCCTTGTACGAACCAGCCTTGTCTACTGAGTTCTTCACAACCGAAAAACATCCCCTTAAAATAGATGCCTTCAGAACTTGCTGTCACCTCGGCTTCGGGCAAAACATTCAGCCGTACAATATCAAGAGGTACCTCCTGAAGGAAATGATCATGCGCGATGCCCCAGTTCCACAATTCTCTGGGAATCGGCCTAATTTTATCTTTCGATAGTGCTTTATCTAATGGATAGTGCTTCATATAGTGAAAATTGTTTCGATGCAATATTAATTCAATCATCATCTTTGTAAAGTCTTTTAGCGTTAATTTGGCATCCAACACATAGTCTGGCCCTCCACGCTTCATGTACTCCTTTTTCACGGCACCAGGCATCCATGGTTGCAACGTTAAATTTAATGTTCTGAACTGTTGCTCTACAATACCCTTAAGATCTGCCCGATATGGCGGTGCATTTTTCAGCTTAATCCCCAAAGCCTTGCCTAATGAATCAGCATTTTTGCTCTCCATCTCCCCTCTGTCTGAAAAAAAATGCTGTGGCATATGGTGGCAAGGCCATTCGTCTTCTGTTATTTCAAGATCATACTGTGCACAGAACTCTACCTTGTTCATGCACGTGTTCTCAATAGCCATCATAATACCCTGCCAAGATGGACCTTCTAAACCAACATACATCCCTGCAACTATGTGCGTCCAAACGTCGACAACAATATAGACTACAGGTCTGCCAATAATTTGATTCGAATCATCACTGCTGACTAAATACACATCTGCAACTGTAGCATCGATCTCGAATATTTGCCCCGGTCCCGTTGCTTTGAGAGTCTCCGATCCTAATAAGGGTCTAAAATCGCGATCAAAATTAACTTTCCCCTCTCGAGCAACTAATCTCTTTTTCCGGGTATATCTAGTACGAATATGGTAGCGTAATTGAGCAATGCTAGGCATCTTATGATCAGGCGGAATAATGGGAACCTCCACGCCATGCTCTATTTTGGTTTCTATGCCGTAGCATCCTTTTAACATTTCAATGTACGTATGCTTAACGGAATCCCTTCTATTCACTTTTAAGTAGATTGTTCTAATGTATTTGTCGAAATTCTTTCTTGTTTCCTCATTTACTAAAACACCATTTAACTCTGGCGCAATAATAGTTGTAATCCTCTTCCGCCCCATCTTTTGGGTAGGATTTTTTTTCTTATTGGGTCCGCCACAATTTCTAAAGCGGGGAAGCAGAGCATTTATCTTTTTTCCTCCCATCCAGTAATATCGTAGGTACTTATAAATAAACTTTTTCCCTTTATTTTTTCGTTCACAAACATCCTTAATCATTTGAAAACGTTCACTCTTATCAAAGATATTTGGCTCTCGTTCTACGATGTCATTAATACAAGACCAGGCGTGCTCCCTAACTTCGATTTCTTTGGGGGTTAATTTCTCCTCCGGTATCATGAACTTAGCATAGGGATCATAGGATAACTTCATAATCTTGCCTGCATCGAGTTCATTTTGGAGTTCTGAAAGATAACCCCATTTGGGAAGTCCGTTCTTGTCAATAATGGAAATCGTGATAACAGCATCTTGTTTGTTATCCATCCAAAGGATTCTCTCACAATCCTGTAACTTCCCATCTAGAGATTCTCTTTTCAGAATGTTATTAACAAATAAACTCAATCAAGCCCACCTCGAATCATAAAATTATTTTCTTTGATTATTAAAGGTTCCAAGGTTGCTTTTACCCGCTGCTTCATATCAATGATCCAAAAACGATTTGCAATTAGGTGCTTCACAATTTGAATACAAGTTCCCTTGGGCAGAGCGTACTGCGCATCAAAAGCCAAGGTTACTTTGGCCAGAGGGACATCACTCTGTTTGAGCGCTTGATAAAGAACTGATTGCATTTTATTCACCATATCTCTGTTAATATGACCTAAACAACTAAGTGACTTAGCGGTATGAAGCCATTCGACATTTTTGACCAAATCATAATTAATTTGTTGCTCAGTGATTAATGACCATTCAATCCCCACGTCCTTAAAGAAATGTTTCTCTATTTGCAATTTTTCAAGTGTTCGTCTGTTCAATTTATTGATTGGCTTGATCGAGTGTGCAATAAAACCTATATCCTCTTCTTTTCTGACTGTAAGTAACATATCTGTTGTCATTACGATAGGGTACTTAGTTTTAGGATCAATTGGATGACGTATGCCTAGTTTCTCTGCAATAAACAAGGTCTTTTCTAATGGTAATAATGGGAATTGTTCCCTTATATCAATAATTGCTTCCGACCATTCCATCTGATAATGATGCGCTAGTTCAAAATGCTCTGACAAATAATGATGAAGTCGCCCACTCTTCCATCCCATTATTCTTGTTACAATACCTGTTGACGGGACATCATGAATCGTGAGCCATGGCTTATAATCAGCGAAGTGTCCCGATCCTCGTCCCTCCCTTAGTCTTCTTGCTATCGATGCTTTAGTAGTTCTTGTTCTAGTTTTAGCCATTGCGCCTCCTTGTAAATTATTATTTTACTAAATTTAAATTTTGTTAATTTTTAATTAACAAAAATAATAAACGAATAATATTCAACTTGTCAATAGCTGTTGTAAATTTATATTCTACTGTGTTACGATCCCAATATGGGATCGTAACTATTCAGTTTTCTGAATAGTTTTCATAATAATTCTATGATCTCTTCATATGAATAGAAAAGTTGGAGGTTGTGTGTATGTCTGAAATCGGAGAAAGAATTAGGGATTTGAGAATAAAGCTGGAGTGGACACAAGATTTTCTCGCTCAAAAGATCGGCACTTCAAAATACGTAATATCTAACTGGGAACGAGGGATAGCAAGTCCAGATCACAAACAAATTGTTCTTTTATGCAACTCCCTAAATGTGTCCGCTGATTATTTACTCGGAATTATAGAAGTAGCAGCTCCGTATTATCAGGGTTCGTTTGGTCAATTGAGCTTATTACCTCAAGTCGATTACTCATTTGTCAAGGAAGCTTCATGGGATCTGTTAAAACTCATTGATTCTGGAATAGTATTGATTGTAGACAACAAGGTGATTAATAGTCATGATAAACGCCTTCTTAATGAAATAATTTCATCAATCTTCAATAGACTTCAAGAGGTCACTAGAGAAACCGAGGAAAGAACGAAAACATTGCTTAATGCACAAATTTCGGATGAGCCTACCTCGGACAACTCATTATTTTAGTTTCCCATGATGCCTTCGATACTCTTTTAATGCTCGAATAATTTCGTAATATGCTTCAAGATCTTCGCTATTAACCGACTTAATTTCAATAGGACGGCAGGTAATCATTTCATTTTCATGTTGGATAAAAAAATATTCACTACACAACGGGTATTGGAAGGCTACTACTCTCCATTCCCCTTCCATCATTGCCCTTTCAAACCACCCATTTCTAATAGCTAAAGAGCACGAATATAGTTTTTCATTAACCCTAATCCCCTGTCCTGTTACTTTTGCGTATCTTTTATGATATTGTTGCATTCAATCACTCCAATAACCGTTTTACTATAATTATTATCCGTTTATCGATATTTTAAACATTTCAAGTCTTGGCTCAACCGCTTAACAGACTACAACAATAATATTGCTACCTTTAACTGTCCGTTTAAAATTTAAGTTTTCAAACTGGAGCTTTGAGAATAGAACTTGGCTTATTACATGATAGAACGTTTAATGAAACTGGGTGATTACGTTGATGACTATAACATTCGCGGTATCAAAGAGGAGAGTAAGTATAGAAGACGAGGGATTAGTTCACGATAGTAAAACCGAAAGATATTAGCAAAATTTTTTTAAAAATATATACCATCTGGTTTTGGCTCGATTATTGTAAAGGTTCATTGTTACATATGCGCAAGAAAACTGATTAAATGTCACACTCACATTCCAAACAGACGACGAATAAAGTACGTCATAGTTGATTTAACGGAATGGCCGTGCCGGAGCTCAATGCTCCATAATGGTCTGATATAGGCAGTCTTTTCTAGCAATTGAGAAATTCGTTTCTTTATGCTCTATCAGCATTTCACAGCGTTAAGGAATGGTCGAATCCCTTTAAAAGACAGAGATCGACGTACATTTTGATACCTCTTTATTTAAATTCAACCTAATAACGTTTCCTCTAAAACTCTCGGATTTACTTTCTAACGCATTTAAACTCTTGATCTTGGTTTTTTTTAATTTTTCAACATCGAATTTGGATGGGTCTATTTTATCCGCTTATAGGTTCTCCTTGTCTACTTTTTTGCCCAACAAAAGTTTCGTGTCCACAATGAAAAGTTCAGCTAATATCGTCAATTATTTTGCTAATTAGCCCAAACAATGATTGAGCAGCTGCCAAACTAAAATCAAAAATGGATACCTGAAATTCGTCGACTCAGCAATAAATATAAAATGATGAGGTGTTAACTTTAAGTGGTGAGTTGTGGAATGCGACTAAACAATTTCCTTTAATGGATCAGAAATTTTAAAGTTTTTCTATCCTTCGATCATTCTTTAATTCAACAATGTCTACAATCTCCCTCTGGTCTCGAGCAGACAACTTCCTGAAGCTGATGATTAGGCTGTTCTCCACATGATTAAGCTCCCCTACCACTTCCTTAAGTTCATCCTCACTTGCCATATCTCCGAACAAAAGCCATGTGGGGTTTACGTTAAACTCCTTTATAATTGCCAATATTGTCTCCAGTGACGGATTGTATTTGCTCTGCTCCAGTTCACTTAAAGTTCCTTGAGACACACCAACTCGGTTCGAAAACTCCATTTGATTCATCTGATTTTTTTTTCTAATTATACGAACTCGTTCCCCAAGCATTAGCTACAATCCCTTCTAAATAAAAATATCCCGATGATCTAAACAAAGCATCATCGGGACTGTTCTAGCGGTTCCACACTTTTGTCACTGGTTCCACACTTTTAACATAGGTTCCAGACTTTTTTTACTGATTCCACACTTTTTTATCACTGGACAACAGGGGGGAATTTATTACTCTCCCCTACTCCACCGTAACACTCTTCGCCAAATTTCTCGGTTTATCAACATCATGCCCGAGCGCAAGCGAAGCATAGTAGGAGATCAATTGCAGTGGTACAACGGACAGTGCTGGCGTCAGGATCGGCAGTGTGCGAGGGATCGAGAACAGTGTATCAACCGATTTGTTCGCTTCCTCTTCATAGCCAACATTACCAATACCGAGCACATTCGCGCCGCGCGCTTTTACTTCTTTAATATTGCTCAATGTTTTCTCATACAACTCTTCCTGCGTGACCAAAGCGATAACCGGAACGCCTTCTTCGATCAGCGCCAGCGTGCCATGCTTCAGCTCGCCAGCTGGGTAAGCTTCCGAGTGAATATACGAAATTTCTTTCAGCTTCAGCGAGCCTTCCAGCGCTACTGGATAGTCAATGCCGCGGCCAATAAAGAATAGGCTCGGATGCGAGGAGATCGATTCAGCAATATCGCGCAATACCGGCGCTTGCTCCAAAATGCTTTCCACTTGCTCAGGAAGCTCTTGCATCGCAGCAAGAATTTCGCTTACCTCCGCTGTATTTTTCGTTCCCAGCGTATCCGCGAAATACAAGCTGAGCAGGTAGAATACTACGAGCTGCGACGTGTAAGCTTTCGTCGAAGCAACCGCAATTTCCGGTCCTGCCAACGTTACCAGCACATCATCCGCTTCGCGGGCAATCGAGCTGCCCACTACGTTCGTAATCGCCAATACGCGAGCGCCATTGCGCTTCGCTTCACGAAGTGCAGCAAGCGTATCCGCTGTTTCACCGGATTGGCTGACTACAATTACGAGCGTGTCTGGCGTAATGATCGGCGAGCGGTAACGATATTCCGAAGCGACATCCGTTTCAACCGGAATGCGGGCAATGGACTCAATAACCGTTTTACCAACAAGGCCAGCATGATATGCTGTTCCGCAAGCTACGATATGCACTTTACGAATCGATTTAATATAATCCTTCGTCATCGCCAGTTCAGACAGCTGTACCGATTTGCCGTCGTCAGCAACGCGGCCCAGCATCGTGTCGCGGTATGCTTTCGGCTGCTCATAAATTTCTTTCAGCATAAAATGATCAAATCCGGCTTTTTCTGCGGTTACCAGATCCCAATCGACATGGAATATTTCCTTGGAAATAGCTGCGCCTTCTGTCGTCATCAATTCGACACTATCACGTGTCAAAATAGCCATTTCGCCGTCGTCCAAAATATAAACGTCACGCGTATGCTCCAAAATCGCCGGAATATCCGATCCGATGAAGTTTTCGCCTTTGCCTACGCCGATGACGAGCGGGCTTGCAAAACGAACCGCTACGAGCTTCTCCGGTTCAAACTCTGTCAAAACGCCCAGAGCGAATGCTCCGCGCATACGTTTAACGGCACGCTGCACCGCTTCAATGATGTTGCCGTCATACTCATCAGCTACGAGATGCGAGATCACTTCTGTATCCGTCTCCGATACGAATACATGGCCTTTCGCAGTCAATTCATCTTTCAGATCCAGATAGTTCTCAATGATACCATTGTGAACGACCGAAAATTTAGCGGAATTGTCCGTATGCGGATGAGAGTTCACATCGGATGGCTTGCCGTGTGTTGCCCAGCGCGTATGCCCAATGCCGACGGAACCATGCAATGGCTCGCCTTGCAGCTTGCCTTCAAGATTAGCAAGGCGTCCTTTAGCTTTCGAAACTTCAAGACCGTTGTCTGTGAATACAGCAATACCTGCCGAGTCATAGCCGCGGTATTCCAGCTTTTTCAGCCCTTCGATCAAAATCGCCTGCGAGTCACGTTTACCAATATATCCTACAATTCCACACATAATTTAATAGACCTCCGTTTTAGGTATAATGCCCTTATGACGGATGCCTGCCTATATGCGGCACAGGCGCTATTCGGTTGTCACAAATTCAGTTCTGCTTTTGTCCAAAGAAGTTGTGTAACCCTCTGCCCATACCAGCCCCACAGGCGGCACCATAGACATACGGGAATAAAAGTTCAATTATTTCGTCTGTTGATGCCTGCTGAACGTTTGTATGAATGGTCGCCCAATCATTTTGCGTCTCAGCTTTCGGTTGGCATGCTATAACCGGGAGGCCCCCGCCGAACATTTCGAACACCTCCACCTCGTCAGCTTCCCGTATGATCGCCCCGAGTGCTTCTCCATAACCACTGTGTCCGCACATCCAACATGCAGCCCATTCATCGGTTACGTAGAGCATCAAAACGAATCATCACGCAAGCTCTGGCGCTTATATTGCAGTGTAACCTCAATCCTCGCTTTCCTTCTGGAATGAAATCATTACTCTCTATTGTATTCATTATCAGGCAAATATGCAACAGCATCGGGCTCGTGCCCATTCATAAGCAGCTATACCCACCGATTGTCTCCATTGCCTCATTCATTCTATGTCTCAACAAATTATCGGTGCCTAGCCGCCTGCCTCCGCAAATCACCTTAGCATGCGCTCAAGCTTCAACGCATATGCTTCGGTTCAATCACCGGAGGCAAGCGGCCTTAATCATTAAAGGCACTGATTATTGTCATTTATGCCGCTTAACATTACTATCGTTTACTATTGCTCACATAAAAAATAAGTCACGTATAATATTACTGCCATTAAAGTATATAGGCGCCAACCCTTACGGACATTGAAGATTATGGTTGAAGTTTCCTATCGTTAACGATTATCGCCGCTGAAAACTCAGCCCATTAATCTTTAACCGAGTTCTTTTTTCACCACATCAACGATTTTTGCCACGTATGCTTCAACCTGAGCCTTGTCTGGCCCTTCTGCCATGACGCGAATGAGCGATTCCGTACCGGAAGGACGAACGAGCACGCGGCCGTTGTCGCCAAGCTCACGAGACACTTCTTCCGCTGCTGCTTCAATCGCCTGGTTGCCCAGGTATTTGCTCTTGTCTTCTACGCGCACGTTAACAAGCACTTGCGGGAACTTGCGCATAATGGTTTTCAGCTCGCTGAGCTTGCGGCCGGAAGCTTTAATCGTATCGACCAGTTGCAAAGCGGTCAGAATGCCGTCACCCGTCGTAATATAATCTAGAAAAATAACATGGCCGGACTGCTCACCGCCCAAGTTGAAGCCGCCGCGACGCATTTCTTCCATCACGTAGCGGTCGCCAACAGCCGTTTGCGCGGTTTGCAGGCCAAGCTGCCCCGCCGCCTTGAAGAAACCAATGTTCGCCATAACCGTCGTAACGATGGTGTCATGCTTCAGCTTTCCAGCCTGTTTCATGGCGTCGCCAATGATACACAAAATATAATCGCCATCGACCTCTTCGCCCTGGTCATCAATCGCAATCAGACGATCGGCGTCGCCGTCAAAGGATAGTCCCAAATCCGCTTTATGCGCCAGCACCTGCTCACGCAAATATTCCGGATGCGTCGATCCGACGCCCGCATTGATGTTGCGGCCATCCGGCTCCGCTCCTACCGTAATAATTTCCGCGCCAAGCTCGCGGAATACAGCTGGCGCCAGCTCATAAGCAGAGCCGTTTGCGCAGTCGAGCACGATTTTAAGGCCGCTGAACCCGCCTCTAATCGTCGTTTTCAAAAAGTCCAGATAACGCTTCTTCGCGGAATCGTCATCGGTTACAGTGCCAATATCGCCGCCTACAGGGCGCGGCAATTCATCCTGCTCCGCATCAATCAGCTGCTCAATGCGAATTTCCGTCTCATCCGACAGCTTGAAGCCGTCGCCAGCGAAAAACTTAATGCCATTATCCTCAACCGGATTATGCGAAGCGGAAATCATAACGCCCGCATCCGCCTTCAGCTCGCGTGTAATATAAGCGACTGCCGGCGTCGACACGACACCTAGGCGCACTACGCTTGCGCCGATAGACAGCAAGCCAGCGATAAGCGCTGATTCCAGCATTGGACCGGAGATACGCGTATCCCGTCCAATAACAACTACCGGCTTATCTGCCTCTCCCGTTAATACAAATCCGCCGCAGCGGCCAATTTTATAAGCAAGCTCTGGCGTCAATTCCTGATTCGCGACACCGCGCACGCCATCTGTACCAAAATATTTCCCCATTGTCGTTCTAGCCCCTTTTATTATATCGATATTGACTGAAAAACCAGCCAATCCTATGCTGCTGCTCATTAATCAACTAACCATTTGCGTTTGCGGAGCTGCCATTGCTAGGCTCGCCGCCCGCATTCGTAGCACCATTGCCATCATTGCCGCCATCGTTTCCCGAGCCAGGACTAGGCGTACTTTCTTCCTCATCCGGCGTTGCCGATGGCTCAGGCGTTGGAGTCGGCTCCGGCTTGGTCGTACCGCCGCTTTCTTCCGGATCTGCCGTCACCGGATCAGACTTCTCGCCAATAACTACCGTAGCGGTTAATGCCGCTTCTTCGTTCGTCAAGGTCACGAAACGCGGCACCGTTGTCGACAGCTTAATCGTATGCGTTCCAGCCTTCAGTCCCTGCAAATCAGCTGTCAGCTGCAAATCCTTGTCGCTAATTGCCGATAGCACATCTGGTGCGCCGTGAATGGTGAGGCTCGCCTCGCCGCTCTGCGGCTTGCTGATTTCAGCAAAAAGCCCTTCGCCAACATTTGTTAATTGAATCGCTCTCGTCAAGGTCAGCGCTTCCCATGAAACGACATTCACCTCAACATTAATTTCAGCAGGCTCAACCATCACTATGCCATCCAGCTTCGTGACCTTCGCCTTCACCGTGCCCGACTGCTCGACAGCTCCGAGATCAATCGTCACCCCATTATATACTTCGAGAGCATCAAGCGTTTTTTGATCCGCATAAACGGCAACTTTGTCGATTTCCGGTTTAATCGAAGCGATGCTTAAACCTTCCGGCAAGCTGCCCGTATAGCTGATCTGGAGCGGAACCATCTTGATTGGAGGAGTGACGGGAACCTCCACATCGACGATCTTCGGATCGGTAATGGCATGCTCCATCACTTTGCCTTCCGTATCATAAACGACAACACCCGCTTTTTTATCCTCAACTGTCGATTTCGCGCCTTCCACACTAACGGTCGCGCTTACCGAACCGACATATTCCATTTCATCCTTCGGAAGCGTCACTTTAACGGACGGAGCTGTTTCCTTGCCGACCAGTGATGGCGTTCCAACAATATAGCCGCTTGAAGGCGTACCAGACGTCTTCAGCCCCAAATCAAAGGACTTCGTCTGAATTTCTTCGATATCTACCTTTATCGTACGCTGTGAAATTTCCAGCAGGTTGACGCCGCTCGGCATCGTATACGTTAACGGCACAACATGCTCGCCTTCCCCAAGTCCGGTTAAATCAGCTGTAATAATATAATCCTCGTCTTTGGCAGTGAGCAGCTTGGAGCGGCGGCCTTCTACCATAATCCTGACAACGGTCGGCTCCATCTGCACGAGCGAATATTTAGCTTCATCCAGCCCGGTTGGAATAATTTGCGCGGCCTCGATAATTTTTTTATCTGTATTGGAGGTCACCGCAGCAGGAGTCGATTCCGGATCGAAATGCACGACTGCCCACAGCAGCAGCGCAATGACGATAGAAATAATTTTGATCGCTGTCGGATGACTAAGCCATTTATCCATCCTGGCCTCCTTTCCGCTTCCAGAACGCGAACGACTGACGTTCCTTCGTGCGTCCATTCGTCTTCGGAGTCAGCTCCTCGAACAGCTTCGAGATTAGCGATTCTTCTTTAATATCACGAACGATCATGCCGTTGAGCGCCAAGGAAACTTGTCCCGTTTCTTCCGATACGACGACCGACACCGCGTCACTAACCTCGCTGACGCCGATGGCCGCACGATGGCGCGTCCCAAGCTCCTTGCTTATAAAAGGATTTTCAGACAGCGGCAAATAACAGCCCGCCGCCATAATTTGATTACCCCGAATAATGACCGCTCCATCATGCAGCGGCGTATTTGGCGTGAAAATATTGTTCAGCAGCTCGGAGGTAATCCGCGACTCCATCTGTACACCTGATTCAATCAGTTCATTGACGCCGGTTGTCCGTTCAAATACAATTAGCGCGCCAATTTTTCTTTTCGCCATAAACTGAACAGCCTTCATCACTTCATCAATCTGCTCATTGACGACATCCTTATCCATGAAGGAGGAGCTGACGAACAGCTTTCCTCGTCCCACCTGCTCCAGCACCCGCCTCAGCTCCGGCTGAAAAATGATGAGGACAGACACGACGCCAAAGGTGAACATTTGGTTCATTACCCATTTGAGCGTATATAAATTAAACCATGTGCTAATCGCCCATACAGCAATAAGCACAAGGATTCCCTTCAAGAGCTGAACCGCTCTGGTTCCTTGTACAAGCAAAATGATTTTGTAAATAATATAGCTGACGATCCCGATATCAATGACGTCCTTGATGCCGTTCTGCCAAGTCAAATCTGCAAAGTAACTCATGTATGAACCCCCAAACAACCGAGCACGTATCGCATGTATTTTGAATTTCAACTTATTATTTTCTATATTCGGTGCGGAAACTCCTTTATTCAAGGTGAAACAGCTGTCGCCATCCTTTGGCGGCGCAGCGCGTTTCATTCCGAGAAATATAGAGAAAGGATGGAAGCATCATATCCTTTCCTATATTTCAAGGTGAAACGGCTGTCGCCATTCTTTGGCGGCGCAGCACGTTTCATTCCGAGAAATATAGAGAAAGGATGGAAGCATCATATCCTTTCCTATATTTCAAGGTGAAACGGCTGTCGCCATTCTTTGGCGGTGCAGCACGTTTCATTCCGAGAAATATAGAGAAAGGATGGACACATCATATCCTTTCCTATATTTCAAGGTGAAACAGCTGTCGCCTTCCTTTGGCGGTGCAGCGCGTTTCATTCCGAGAAATATAGAGAAAGGATGGAACAATCATATCCTTCCCTATATTTCCGAAAAAAAAGCTGCCTTCCCGTCAGGAAGGCAGCTCACCTAAGAAGCCAATCCGCTGAAAGTTGTCGTTACCTTATACCAGAACCAATCCAGTGCCTGATCAATGGTCCGGCTTTGCCCGGCAATAAAACCGGTCGAGGCCAAATTGAGGGAACCGTCAATGACCGTTACATTGCCATCGATTTCGCCTCTAACGTCGGCCATGCCATTTTCAACGATCAAATTTCCTTTAATATGCACACCTTCTGGAATTGTAACCGTGTTGCCGTCAATAACGACCTGATGCAGATCCTCGCCCGACACCACCAGCTTCGTATCGTGTCCCCACATGGAGACAAAGCTGCCCAGCATAACGAGTACAAAAATCGCTGCGACCGTTACGCCTGGGTACTTGTAGAGCAAACGCAAATACTGCGGACGAGTCTTCGCCTGCGGTTTCGGTATTTGGTCCAAAATAAGCTGCGTCAGCTTCTCGGAAGCCTGTATATCGTAATGCGGGACCACTGCGGCATGCTCTAAGGCGGAAAAAGTCATCGCTTCCGTCTTCTCCAGCTGTTCGAACCGAGCGAGGCAAGCGGGACAAGTACTCATATGCCCCTTCAAATCCATCGTACCTTGTCTGGTCAGATCACCGTCAAAATAGTCGTGCATCATTCCGATGGCGACTTTGCATTCCATAGCAGCCAGTCCTTTCTTTCTTTTGCTTACGTTAACGCCCTACTACAACTATAGGATACGTATCAAATCCGAAAGTGTTTCAAAATTTCGCGACAAGCTTTCGGCCAATTTTACAGCTTGTATTCCAGCTTCTTGCGCAGAAACTCCCGTCCCCGGTGTACCCTCGTCTTAATCGTCGTGACAGGGATATCCATGACCTCGCTAATTTCTTGAAGAGACAAATCCTCAATATAGCGCAGCATCATTACCGTCTTGTATTTCGGCGGAAGCGAGGCAATCGCCTGATGAATAATCCGCTGTGTCTCAGACAGCAGCGTCTCCGACTCCGGCGTTCGATTGTCGCTTGGAATCATCGAATAACCATCCAAACCTTCATGATCCGTCGATTCCGCATCTAGCGAATATACAGGCTTGCGCTTGCGCAGCTTGTCGATGCAAAGATTCGTCGCGATCCGATAAATCCAGGTGGAAAATTTCAAGGTTTCATCATAACGCTCTAAATTTCTATACACTCGCATGAACGCTTCCTGCACGACATCTTCCGCCTCTTGACGGTTGCTCAGCATGCGGTACGCCATGTGAAAAAGCTTGTCCTGATAGAGCCCTACGAGCTCAGCAAATGCCCGCTGGTCGCCTTTTAACGATAATTTTGCAAGGCGGGCTTCCAATACATTCACTTCTACTCCTCCAAACTTTCCGTTTGAACGGATTGTTGCCGCGAGTGCTATTATGAATCAGCAATGCCTACTAAAACAAATATAACTCCTGCCGCGTCCTCTGCCCTTAAACTCTATAGAAAATCGTAATCCACATGGACTTAAAAAGCAAGATAAATGCGCAAGTTGAAACGGCTATCGCTGCCTTATTTGAACTATTATATACGTTTTCCACTCTTTATGGCAAAAAAGCAGCTCTCAAGCTTATCGCTTGATGCTGCTCTTGCCGGGCCTTTTACGGATGCGCTGCGTACCGCACTTCGTTCCCAACCTTTTTTATGAAAGATATTATAAGGAATTGGTCATCAGTTTTTGAAGCACGCTTTGAATTTCGCTCGATGGAATGGCAAAACCAATGCCCTGCGCCTCGGTGCTTACCGCCGTATTAATACCAATGACCTGACCGCTCGTATTGAGCAGCGGACCGCCCGAGTTGCCCGGGTTAATGGAGGCATCGGTTTGCAGCAAATGCTTGTAATCCTTCGTGCCGCCATCTTCGTCTTGGACGGAAATCGGACGTTCTTTCGCGCTTAGCACACCCACTGTCATCGTGTGGTCAAAGCCATACGGATTGCCGATTGCGATAACCCAGTCGCCGATTGCTGTGCTGTCAGAGTCGCCAAGCGACAGCGTCGGGAACGCCGTCGTTCCGGTAATTTTCAGAACCGCCAAATCCAGATCGGCGCTGGAGCCTACCACCTTAGCCACAAACGGCTCATCATAACCTTCTACGGTTACCTTCACTTGGGAAGCTCCGCTAATGACATGCTCATTCGTTAAAATGTAGCCATCGGACTGGAATATGAATCCCGTTCCCGAGCCTGTAAGCTGCAAATTGGAATCGTCTGTTCCGCTCTGGTCATTAGAGCCTGCACTCGGCTGCTGCTCGCCGCTCTGCGGTGCCAGCTGCCCGAAAAACTGCCAGTAGTCTGAACCGCGTCCGCTTGCGCGTGTCGCTTGGCCGTAATTTTCAATTTTGACAACGGCCGGGGAAGCTGCCGCATAAATGTTGGAAATTTGGCTGTCCACCGAATTCGCTGCTGTTGTCACGCCCGCGCTGCTCTCGCTGCCATTGCTAACTACACTGCCGTTGGTCGTATTTACCGTAGCCACGCCGCCTGTGAACAAATTGCTGCGATCCGCCGTATACATAAAGCCGCCAATGACGACAGCCCCTGCTAAAAATGCTGCAAAAATGGACTTCAACGGCGTACGCTTCGCTGGCTTCTGTGAAGCCCCATCGTCGCCTCTGTCTGCGCCGCTCTGTCCTCTATCCGTCATCGTCCGCAGCTCACTGAGCTGCTTCTCATACGAATGGCGCAAGTTAGAGGGAGAACGCTCCGACTCGTAGATGTAGGAAGCAACAAGCGGCGCCGTCTGTTTTCCAGCTTCTTGCCCTGCAGCTGTTTCCTGCTGCGCTGCGGATGGATCTGTTTGCTCCGGCGTTGTCTGGCTGCTATCCGGATCCGCTGACGCCGAAGCCTCATGCCCCGGTTCAGCCGCATCTTCATAACCATAAACGGTTTTGAAAACTTGCTCGCCCTCTGGCTTGCCAACTGCACTCGATTGCTCGATTTTGCTATCGCTTGCCCCCGCTGCGTTCATCTTCGCCTGTTGTTTCCCTTGTTCGCCGCCATTTACTTGATCCGACATACGTTCATCTCCCTGTCCATTCATGCTGTTATTTGTTCCTCTATATTGGTTGTCCTCGCTCATCTTGATTGCCTCCTTCAAGTTTTACCGAGTAAATTTCTTCACGTAAGCTAAGTATTGAGATAATAAGGATTAGTCAGTGTGTATTCGGTCATTTCGTTTGCCTTCTATGTATACATCATGCAGGATGCACCTTAAACCAAACTTAAGCGATATTTAAAGCAACATAAAACCTTTCGGGGCAGCCCTATTTGCGTACTAAAAAGCTGTACAAGCGCATAACAAGTCCCCTCGCTGCCGCTCAACCCACCTTTTCAACGCAAAAAAAAGCCAAGCTGGGCAATGGCTGCCCTGCTTGGCTTTCCTGTTTACGCCAGCGTTTTCTGGCGTTTATTTATTTGTTCAAGCGCCTTATTAGCCCGTGTTTCTCAGGCCGGCGGCAATTCCGTTAATCGTAAGCAATACTTCACGAAGCAGCTCTGGATCATCCTCGTCCTTCGCCCGCAGTCCGCGGAGCTCAGTCAGAAGCTGTACCTGCATATAGCTGAGCGGATCGACGTATGGATTACGGAGGCGAATCGACTCTTGAATAACCGGTACGTTATCCAAAATTTCCGTTTGGCCCGTAATGCTTAAAATCATTTGCGACGTCAGCGCGTATTCCGACTCAATTTGCTGGAAAATACGGTCGCGGATCGCCTCGTCGGAAATCATGCCCGCGTATTCCTTCGCAATAATAAGATCGGCTTTCGCCAGTGCCATCTGCAAATTGTCGATCAAAGAGCGGAAGAATGGGAACTGCTCATACATCGTTTTCAACGTTTGCAGACGCTCTTCGCTTCCATCCACATATTGCTGGAGCGCTGTGCCGGCTGCATACCAGGCTGGCAGCAAATAACGGCTTTGCGTCCATGCGAATACCCATGGAATCGCACGCAAATCTTCAAAGCGGTCACTGTTTTTCCGTTTGGATGGACGGGAGCCAATGTTCAGCTCGCCAACCTCAGGCAGCGGTGTCGATTCCTTGAAGTACGTGAGGAAATCCGGATCGCGGAAAATCAAATCCTGATATTTCTCCAGCGCCGTCTCGGAAATCGAACGGGCAATCTCTTCCCACTCCGGCTCGGCTGTCTGGCCTTGCTCCGGATATTTGGCCAAGCGCGCAGCTGTAATCAGCGCCCAAGTGGCCTGCTCCAAGCTGCGGTATGCGATACCCTGCATCGAATAACGCGAGGAAAGCACTTCGCCTTGCTCGGTAATTTTGATGCCGCCGCCTACTGTATGCGGAGGCTGTGCCAAAATGCTGCGGTTCAGCGGCATGCCGCCGCGACCGAGCGCGCCGCCGCGTCCGTGGAAAAACTTCAGCTTAACGTCGTATTCGTTCGCCGCTGCTGTAATTTCCTTAAGCGCTACACGCAGCTCCCAGTTAGCTGTAACCGCTCCGCCATCTTTATTGCTGTCGGAGTAGCCCAGCATGATTTCATGCAGATCGCCGCGAGCCGCAATGGCTTGACGGTAAATCGGCAGCTCGAACAGCTGCTTCATAATAGCTGGAGCCGCATGAAGGTCGTCGATCGTCTCGAACAGCGGCACCGATTGAACGGAGCAGTGAACGGTACCGTCGCGATCTTGGCGGAACAAGCCGACTTCCTTCGAGAAGACCATGACTTCCAGCATGTCGCTGGCGCCCTGCGTCATACTGATCAGGTAGCTCGAAATGCAGTTCGGGCCAAACTCTTGCTTCGCACGGTAAGCCGTATGGTAGACATCGAGGCATTCACGCGTTGCATCTGTATAGTCCAAATGGCTCGACGTCAACGGACGCGGGTCATTCAGCAGGCGATGCAGCAGCTCAACCTTTTCATCCTCATTCAAAGCCGCATAATTCGGCGTAATGTTCATTTTCGCCAAAATTTCCGTCATCGCATTTTCATGCTCTTTGCTGTGCTGGCGAATATCGAGCGTCATCAGGTGGAAGCCGAACAGCTCAACCTGGCGTACCAGCTTGCCGATATGCGTATCTGCGACATAATCCGCGAAGTGATTGCGCAGGCTGCGGTCAATAATTTTCAAATCCTCCAGCAGCTCTTCCGGGTTGTTATAGCGCATAGCGGAGCCTTTAAGCGCCTCATTGCGCGTATTGGCGAGCTTCTCCAGCATAAAGCCAAGCTTGATGCGGTAAGGCTCCTTCGTATTGCGCCACAGCTCTACGCATTTCAGCTCAACCTGCTCGCGGTCGCGGCGAATCGATTCAATCAATTCATCCGACACTTCCACAATGTTCGTGCTGAAGCTCAGTTGGCCCATCAGCTCATTCAGCGTTTCTTCATATTTGCGAATCGCCAGCAGGCGGTGCATCGTCAGCGCTTCCCACGTCACCTTCGCGGTTACGGAAGGGTTGCCGTCACGGTCGCCGCCGATCCACGAGCCAAAACGGAGAAAGTCTGGCGCATGCCATTTTTCACCTGGATAATATTTTTCAAGGCAGCGCTCTAGCTCCTCGTAAACAGCAGGCAGCACCTCGAACAACGTTTCATCAAAATAATACAAGCCGTTGCGAACTTCGTCGATAACCGTAGGCTTACGGTCGCGAAGCTCATCGCTTTGCCACAAAATAAGCACTTCATTCAATAGCTTCTCGCGAAGCTTCTCGCGCTCACGGTAAGTCAGCGTCGGATTATCAAGCTCCATCACATCTTCGGCAATCCGCTTGTGGATATCCAGTACCGCTCTGCGTGTCGCTTCCGTAGGATGTGCGGTCATGACAAGCTCCAGCGAAATGCCGCTCAGCATTTGCTGTACATCTTCCACTGCGATTTGACGTTCCTTCAGATCCGCTACAGCGCTCTCAATGGAGCCGCGTTGAACGCCTTCCCCAGTAGAACGCTCATAATCGCGCTTGCGGCGAATACGGTGATTTTGTTCAGCAATGTTAACCAGTTGAAAATAAATCGCGAAGGCACGAATGACCTGGTGCCTAATTTCCGGGCTCAATGACGACACGGTCGTCTTGAATTGCGCGAATAGCTCCGGAATATATTCCGCTCGCAACGATTTGCTTGTTTCGCGGATTTGCTCCACAATTTCAAGCAATTCCTTGCCGCCCTGGTGGACGAGCACTTCGCCGAGTATGTTGCCTAGAAACCGAACATCCCTACGCAGCAAATTGTTCGCTTGCTGGCGGCTTGCCGATAAATTCGTTGCAGCTTGTTCCGACATACTGAAATCCTCCTGTAGCGTGCCCTATAACGGACTCATTTTAACTATCATACATCATACTACAAAATCCTTCATGGTTGAAGCCCCGCCATTTACCAAGATGTATGGGAGGATGTCTATCATGCTCGCAACTAAAAAGGGGGTATTTCTCATAAAATAAGGCGATGATCTTCTGCATTTCCGCCAACTCCCTACATTACCCCTATCTGCTTCATTTCTATCTAAATCACTATTTTTGAATAAATGTAATCGTTTTCTTATCCAGAAAAAAGAGTAGTTGCGATTCTCGTAAACCATCAGGTATGGTATAAAAAGGAATTTAAGGTGAAAAGGTGGGAACTTCTATGCTCCAGCTATACTTGCCATTGCTTTTGTTTATCGCAGCTATTGTTTATGTGACAGTTAAACTTACAGACAAAAAGGGCAGCTACCAGATGCTTGCCCCTTATCAAATCGCCGTTATCGCCTTCAGCTTGCTGCTTATGCTCGTGCAGTCATTTATCCCTTACCAGAATGTTACGTTTAGGGGCGGCGCATTGGCATCCTCGCTGCTGTCCACCGCCTTGTCCCTGCTCGCAATTTTCCTCACCTATTTCAGAAAAAATAGTTGGGCCTACCTCTCTCTTGCTGCTGCTTGCGCTTCGGGAATCGTGTCCGTCCTTCTGAAAATATATTAATGGAAAATTTTCCGAAAACCGAAATTTATAGAAAATAACAAAAGCCAACCAAACAGCGCTGGCTAGTTGGTTGGCTTTTATTTGGCTAAAGAATTACTAAATCTGCTTGCTACTTTTCAAGCCGCTTATTTCGACTCCACATCCCACTCATACACATTGATGAACGCGCCCAAATCCTTCGGCCCACCGACCAGCACGCGTTTGTTCGTTGCCAGCAGGCGGTAATCGGCGAACAAAGCAATTTGCGGCAGATCCTCCATGATTAGCTCCTGCACCTTGTCATAGATGACGCGGCGTTTGTCCGAATCCGTCTCCTTCGTGCCTTCCAGCAGCAGCTTGTCCATTTCTATACTGGAATAGCGGGCATAGTTTGTTTTGCTTCCCGTACCAAATACGGTCGTCAAATCGGGATCAAGAATAAAGATGAGGCCCAAAATATCCAAATCGTATTCGCCTTTGATCAGCTTCTGCACCGACGTGGCAAGATCAAACTTTTGCACTTGGGCGTTGATGCCTACCGCCTTCAAATTTTCGACAATAATGTCGGCAGCCTGCTCCCTCGTCTTATTGCCCGAAGGCACGACCAGCCTCAGCGTCTTGCTCGAATCCCAGCCTGCTTCCTTGAGCAGCTCCTTCGCTTTTTCCGGATTATACGTAATAGGCGTCAGGTTTTTGTTATAGTACGGGTGAATCGGCGTATATTGCACATCCATGCTCTCGCCTTCGCCTTTAAGCAGATTGTCGATCATCATCTCGCGATTAATCGCATAAGCGATAGCGTGGCGCACGCGAGCGTCGGTTATCGTCTCATTATTGAAATAAAGATTTTGGTAGTTGAACGGCTTGCCGGACACCGCATTAACGTTGGACATGTTTTTCACTTTCTCAAAATCCTGTACCGAAATCGTGCCGATACCCGGGAAGTTCATATCAATCTCGCCGCTTTGCAGCTGGGCAACCAAATTGCTCGAAGGCATAATTTTAAAATTCAGCTTGTCCAGCTTGGGCGCGCCTTTGAAAAAATCTTTGTTGGCTTGCAGCTCAATATATTGATCCTTGGCGTAAGTAACGAAGGTGAATGGTCCATTGACGACGGTCGGCTTTTGGAAAAATGGATTTTGCGCCAGCGTCTCTGGACTCGCGTCTTTCAATACATGCTCCGGCAGCGGCTTAAGGTTTTTGCCGAAGCTTTCCATGAACAGGTTAGGGTCCACTGGCTGCTTCGTGCGGAATTTGACGGTGTGGTCGTCGATTTTTTTCACGCCCGCTACATCGCTTGCCCCTTCCGGCAGCTTGCCTAGCTCATCGAAGCCTTCCAGCAGCGCATAACGAGTGGACAGCGATACAATCGACTTCGGATCGCCAATCAGCTTCACCGTAAATACGACATCATCCGCTGTGACGGACTCACCGTCGCTCCATTTGGCCTTTTCATTCAGCTTTACGGTGTAAACCTGATTATCTTCGGTTTCAATGCTGTCGGCCAGCATCGGAACGAACTTCAAATTTTCATCCAGCTCCATGAGCGGCTGGAACAAAATCGACGTCACAATAATCGACGTATTATCCGTCTGGTCAATGGGATTAAACATAAGCGGCGCATTCGTAATCCCAATGTTTACGACCTTACTTTCCCCCGCTGGCTTCGCTTCGCTGCCGCCGCTTTCTCCGGCTGTAGCTGGACCGCTGCTTGAGCATGCGCTTAGTGTCAGCATAGATATAATTCCAACAAGCGCACAAACCATTTTCCAACTGTTTTTTGTCTTCATCGATGATTGTCCCCCTTAAAATGGTCGTTATTTCAAGCTTTTTGGATCCATTGCATCGCGCAGCCCGTCGCCGATAAAATTTACCGACAATACGCTAACGACGATCATGATGCCCGGCGGCAGCCACAGCCATGGCTGCGAGGTCAGCACCGTAAGCGATTGGGCATCGGTAAGCATATTGCCCCAGCTTGCTGTTGGCGGCTGAACGCCAAGCCCCAGGAAGCTAAGCGAAGC
The DNA here is from genome assembly GCF_059609455.1 of Paenibacillus liaoningensis. Classification (NCBI taxonomy): domain Bacteria; kingdom Bacillati; phylum Bacillota; class Bacilli; order Caryophanales; family Paenibacillaceae; genus Paenibacillus; species Paenibacillus liaoningensis. The sequence goes on along the minus strand of NZ_JCAALU010000030.1, from coordinate 25,228 downwards.
CTCGGATACGATAGCACCTGCAATACCGAAGGTTGCATTCACGAGAATCGGAGCCAGAGCATTTGGCAAAATGTGCTTGAACAAAATACTCTGCGTACCTAGTCCCAAAGCGACTCCCGCTTTGACATAATCCATCTGCTTAATCGACAGCACGCTTCCCCTTACAAACCGCGCTACGCCCGTCCAGCCAAGGAAGCCAAGAATCAAAATGACATTCGTCAAGCTGGGACCGACTACGCTGACCACAACGAGAATAAGCATCAGCTGGGGAAAGGACATAAAAATATCCGTCACCCGCATGACCGCCATATCCACAATGCCGCCAAAATACCCCGAAACGAGGCCCAGCACCGTCCCTATCGTGACGCTGATTAAGACGGAGCCCAAGCCGACCATAAGCGACACTCTCGCCGCGTATATTAACCGGCTCAACACATCGCGCCCTACCTGGTCGGTGCCAAGCAAATGCTCGGCGGAAGGCTCGGCTTCGAAAGCCTCCGTCACCTGATAAGGATCATGCGGAACGATCCAAGGAGCCATAATTGCTCCCAGCGAAAGCAGCGTCATGAGGACAAGCCCCGCTACCGCAAGCTTGTGCTTCTTAAATCTGCGAACGACCATCCCTGCATAGCTCTCTTCTTTATGGCTGCTTTTCACAGCCGTCTCTGCGAGCTGGCCGCCTCCACCTCCAGAGCCCGCTGCCTTGTTCGTGCTCATCTGCAGCATAGCCATGGCGCTTCCCCCTCTCCTTGTTGCGAGACTATCGTTTTCGTTACGTTCTTACTTATATTTAATACGCGGATCTGCAACGGAATAAATAATATCTGTCAGCAGGTTTGCCGCAAGCACCATGAAAGCCGCCAATAAGTTTAATGCCATTAAGGTTGGATAATCCCTGTTCATAATGGAGCCCATCGTCAGCTGGCCGATCCCCGGCCAAGAGAATATTTGCTCGGTTACAACAGCACCGCCCAGCAGAATCGGCACTTCAAGCCCGATGACCGTGACAATGGGAATCAGCGCATTGCGCAAGGCATGCTTATTCACGACCATAAACTCGCGTACGCCCTTGGCGCGTGCGGTCCGCAAATAATCCTGGCCTAAAATATCAATGACGCTCGACCGCACATAACGAATCTTTTTCCCCGCAATGCCTGTCCCCAGTACGAGTACGGGAAGGATGAGATGCTTCAACCGGTCGACGAACCCGCCATCCCCCCCAAGCGTGATCATGCCACCTGAGGGCAGCAGCTTTAATTCCAGTGAAAATACGTAGATTAAGCCCAGCGCGAGGAAAAAGTTCGGAATGGATATGCCGAGAAAGGAACCGCCAGTCGCCAAATAATCCAGCTTGGAATTTTGCCGGGTTGCGCTAATGATGCCGAGGGGAACCGCAATCGCCAAGCCGACGATGAGCGACAGCCCCATAAGGGTGACGGTCGGCCCAATGCGCTCGCCGATCATTTGCGCCACAGGCTGATAGGTCGTCAGCGAGAAGCCGAAGTTTCCTTTGAACACATCAACCAACCAGTGGATGTATTGCAAATACAGAGGGTCATTCAGCCCCAGCGCGTCCTTCTTCGCTTCAATGTCGGCTGGCGGCGTATTGGGGTCGATCATCATTTCGACCGGACTTCCGGGCGCCAGATTGATGACAATGAAATTAATGATGGTCACGCCCAGCAGCACCGGCACAGCAATTAACAGACGCCTAATGATATAGGCCAGCATGCGGCTCTCCCCCTCTTCTCATAAACGATAGACTCTAGTGAAAAATGTTCCCTGCGGGCATTCCCGCATTCTTGCGTTCTTGCCTTCCAGCGTTCTTGCCTTCCAGCGTTCTCGCATTCTTGCATTCCAGCGTTCTCGCATTCTTGCATTCCAGCGTTCTTGCAATCCCGCCACAACGTTAGGCTTCGCTCGCAAAGCATGCGACGCTGTGCTGGGCGCCCTTAAGCTCCGGCTCCTGCTCGCGGCAGATTGCCATCGCCAGCGGGCAGCGTGTATGAAACCGGCAGCCGCTTGGCGGATTCGCCGGACTTGGCACATCGCCTTGAATAACGATGCGCTCCTTCGTCCGCAAATGCGGGTTAGGGACCGGGTAGGCGCTGAGCAGCGCCCGCGTGTATGGATGCTTCGGCTGGCGAAAAATGCTCTCCGTCGTCGCAATTTCAACGACCTTGCCCAAATACATGACCGCAATGCGGTCGCTAATATACCGAACGGCACCCAGGCCGTGACCGATAAACAAATAAGTGAGCTGAAACTCCTTCTGCAAGTCCTTTAGCAAATTAAGCACCTGTGCTTGAATCGATACATCAAGCGCCGATACCGGCTCATCGCAGACGATCAGCTTCGGTTTAAGCGAGAGCGCCCGTGCAATGCCGATCCGCTGGCGCTGTCCCCCCGAAAACTCGTGAGGATAGCGGTTTTTGTAGCTTTTTGGCAAGCCTACAATTTCAAGCAGCATCTCCACCTCGCCCGCCACCTGCTCCTTCGGCAAAATGCCATGCACCAGCATCGGCTCCGCCAATATATCGCTAATGCGCTTGCGCGGATTGAGCGAGGAGTACGGATCTTGAAAAATCATCTGCATGTCCGAGCGGACCTGCTTCATCGCCTTGCTGCCATAATGGGCAATATCGTCGCCCCGGAACAAAATCCGCCCCTCCGTCGGCTCCTCCAGCCTGACAATCGTGCGGCCAATCGTAGATTTGCCGCAGCCGGACTCCCCGACCAGCCCCACCGTCTCGCCCGGATAGATTGCCAAATTGACGCCATCGACCGCTTTGACATGCCCGACCGTACGGGAGATGACCCCTTTACGAATCGGATAATAGGTTTTCAACTGCTCGATTTGCAGCAGCGGCTGTCTGCCTGCCAGCTCCGGATTAACCATACGCAGCCTCCTTCGCCATGCTTGCCGGCTGCTCAGCGAGCCAACAGCGTGTTAAGTGATTTTTGCCGGAGGGAATTAATGGTGGAAGCTCCGCTTCGCATTTTTCCATCGCATGGGGACATCTGGCACGGAAGCGGCAGCCTGCCGGCATATTTTGCAAGGACGGGACGGAGCCCGGTATGGATGCAAGCCGTTCGCCAAGCTCCGCATCAATATGCGGAATGGACTGCATAAGCCCCTGTGTATAGGGATGCCTAGGCTCATCGAACAATGTATACACATCCGTCTCCTCTACAACTTGGCCTGCATACATCACGATGACTTTATCCGCCATTTCCGCAATGACGCCAAGATCATGGGTAATGAGCATAATCGCGGTGCCCGACTCCTGCTTCAGCTTCTTCATCAGCTCCAAAATTTGCGCCTGTATCGTCACGTCCAGCGCCGTCGTCGGCTCATCCGCAATGAGCAGGCGCGGCTCGCAGGACAGCGCCATCGCAATCATGACCCGCTGTCTCATGCCCCCGGAGAGCGCATGCGGATATTCATCCACCATAACCTCGGGGCGGGGAATGCCTACCCTTTTCAACATTTCTATCGCATAGGCTCTAGCCGCCTTTTTATCCAAGCTCATATGCAGCCGAATCGCTTCAATCATTTGATGCCCGATCGTAAATACCGGATTAAGCGACGTCATCGGCTCCTGAAAAATCATTGAAATATCATTGCCGCGAATATCGCGCATCTGAGCTTCGGTCAGTTCCCCAAGGCTTTTATCCTCAAAAATAATTTCCCCGCGTCTGATGCGCCCCTTCGCCCCGAGCAATCGCATAATCGACAAGGAGGTGACGCTTTTGCCGCAGCCAGACTCGCCAACGATGCCCAGCGTCTCTCCCGGTTTAAGCCGAAAGCTGACATCATCAATTGAAATCACTTCCCCCTGATCGGTACGAAAGGCCGTCTGCAGCCGATTGACGGTTAGCAAATGCTCCATGCGCTTCTCACGCTCCCTCTGCAAATGTGTGTAAGCTGAACCTGATTCTTACCTTGCAACAACGGGCAGCGGCTTCGCTTCAGGCGGTATTAAGCTTTGGTAAGGCTTGCCCTCGCGCTCTGCCTCATGCTCCTGCTTCGCCAACGCAAGCAGCTCGGGATTTAGCAGAAGCTCCGCTGCCGTCGCCGCCATAACTTTGCCGGCATGCAGCATGCCTTTGTGTCCTATCGACGTGGCGCCTTGGGAGACGACCTGCCAGGTATGAAGCGGCGTGCCAAGCGCAAGACATGCGGTTCCGCACTGCGCTGTCGGCACAAGCCAGCTTACATCGCCTACATCCGTCGAGCCGGGCACGATGCCGGCTTTGGGCTTGTACGCCTCCAGCTTATCGGCCAGCGGCTGCTCCGTATCCTCGCCCTGCTGCCTATCGCTTTGCAGCTCCTGCGGGGACAGCGTCTGGCGAATGTGGCTGGCGAACGCCTTTTCCTCCGCATCAAACTGCGGAATGCCAAGCCGTTCGAAATTTTGCTGCATCACCTTTTCAAGCGCCGTGTTCAAAATCATATTCGAGGAAGCCGCGTCAAAGCGGATTTCCAGCTCTGTTTCGGTCATCAGTGCTGCGCCGCGGGCAATGTTCGTTACACGCTCATACATTTGCGCCACCTGCTCATTCAGCGGAGCTCTCAGCTTATACAGCACCTCGGCCTCCGCCTGTACAACGTTTGGCGAAATGCCGCCGGCATTCGTAACCGCATAATGCAGGCGCGTTTCCTGCTCCAGATGCTCACGCAAGTAGTTGGCGCCCACGTTCATCAGCTCCACGGCATCTAGCGCGCTGCGTCCCAGATGCGGGCTGGCAGCGGCATGGGAGCTGCGTCCCTTGAACTTGTAATACACTTGGCACGTAGCGAGGAAGCCATAGGACATCACGCCATTGCGCGTGGAAGGATGCCAAGTCAATGCCGCATCTACACCGTCGAAAAGCCCGGCCCTCGCCATAAAGGCTTTGCCGCCTCCGCCCTCCTCTGCTGGACAGCCATAATATTTCACCGTGCCGGCCAAGCCATTTTCCAGCATGTAAATCCGAAGTGCTGCTGCCGCCGCTAGCGCCCCGGCACCTAGCAAATTATGTCCGCACCCATGTCCATTGCCGCCTGCCTCAATCGGCTGCTTCTCCGTCAAGCCTGGGCGCTGACTCAAATTAAATAAGGCATCATATTCGCCCAAGATGGCGATGACCGGCGCACCCGAGCCAAAGCTGCCAACGATGGCATGAGGCACATCGCCCGCTTCCCTCACAACGTCGAAGCCTGCCTGCTCAAGGGTGGCAGCGACAAGCTCCGCCGACTTCTGCTCCGTATAACGCGTTTCTGCATATGCCCAAATTTCATCGCTCAGGCGAATGAATGCCTCTCGTTTCTGGTCAATAATTGCGGATAAACGTTCTGCATGATGCGTCTTATTCGTTGGGCTCAAAGCAGTCAGCTCCTTTTCCTGTCTCTGTTATTCACTAGCGCGAATTGCGTGTGAACTTTCCTCACGTCAATTAAACAGGATTTTGAGCCGTTTTAGTAGGCATTGGATTTATGATTTGGATTCATATCTTGGCATAAAGCTGGAGGCTTGACGGCAATAGGTATCTTTATTTCATTTTTCCAGCTAAAATAGATACTTTTTCACCCAAGACAGCTAATGAATATCCCTTTACAGCCTTTTCCATGAGACCAATGCTATTTAAAAAAGCTCCCACGACTAAAACTAGTCATGGAAGCTTTTTGTTCGGATGTTCATATGAGAGCCTATTCGCCTAAGAGTGTGTTATTTAGAAACGAAGGCTTGATCTGGAGGCAAAATAACGGGTTCCTTCCGCTGACGCAGCACCCATAAAAACGGCAAAACCGCAAATACAATAAGAGCAGCCAGAAGCGTGACGTCATTAATCGCCATCGTGTAGGCCTGCAGTTCTGTACCCGTATCTGGTGTTTGTGGGCCCTTTTCCGCCACATGCACCATGTGCCGCGTCGACAGCAGCGACGTAAACAAGCCTATTGCCAGCGATGCACTCGCCTGACGCACCCAATTGCTAGCCGATGAAGCATGAGCCGTCATCTGGCGGGCAATTTGCTCCATCCCCGCATTAGACACAGGCACAATGCCAAGCGCCACGCCAATGTTGCGAACAATCATCCAACCTATTACGTAACCATGCGGCGTATCCACCGTTAACCGCGACATCGCAAGCGTTCCAATCCCCATTAGCAAAAGGCCTGTCAATACTAGCCTCGCCGGGCCAACATGCCCATACAGCTTTCCAGCTATCGGAATAAAAACCGCCATGGCAATGGAAGCTGGCAGCATCACCAGTCCCGCCTCCATCGCAGTAGCCGATTGAATCGTTTGGAGGAAGACAGGGGTCAAATATGATCCATTGTATAGGGACATGCCAAGCACGCTGCTGACGACGAGACACATCGCAAACCGCCTGTTGCTGAATACGGACAAATCAAGCAGCGGCTCCGCAGCATTTCTCTCCCGCCATATGAAGGCAAGCAGCAGCAGCATTCCGGCAACCAGCAGCCCGACTGTTTTCCAAGAGCCCCAGCCCCATTGATCGATTTCACTGAACGCAATGAGCAGGAAGGAGCTGCATGTAATGACCAGCGCAAAGCCCGAGCTGTCGAACCGCTTCGGCTCGCTTAAGCTATAATGCGGAAGCAGCTTCCAAGCCGCAACCACCGCAGCAATGCCGAAGGGCAGATTCATCCAAAACACCCACTGCCAGGACAGCGACTGAATGAGCCACCCTGACAACGTCGGCCCAAGCGCAGGCGCAAGTACGGTGGAAAGGCTCCACATGCTGCTGGCGAAGGCTTGGCGTTCCCGCGGAATAACCTGATAAATAATCGTCATCGTCACAGGCAAAATCAAACCGCTGAACAGCCCTTGCAGCAGCCGAAAGACGATCAGCGCCTCCATGCTCCACGCCACTGCGCACAGCGCGCACGATACCGTGAAGCCGACAAGCGCCAAAATGTATAAATATTTCGCACTTAGCTTATCGACTAAATAGCCCGTCACCGGAGCAATAATGCCATTAGCCAGCATAAATCCCGTCAATGTCCATTTCACGGTGCTTAGCTCCGCCTGAAAATGGTTCATAAGCACAGGGATCGCCACATTAATCGAGGATATAGCCAATACGGATAAAAACGCTCCGAAAAATATCGCTGTCATAATCGGCCAAAACGAGCCTTCCGAAAATTCTCCTGTTGCTTCCTTGCGCGAAGCGGACATATCCCTCTCTCCTTTGGCGGCAGCCTATGCCGTGAGCGCACGGGGGCAGCAAGGCAAGCGCCGCATCAAATGCGGCTTTGCCCGCAGCGCCTCATGCTCCTGATGATAAAAGCTTAATTGCAAAAAGGCTGCATGCGCCCTATCCTCACGAGCTTCGCAGCCTTTTTGATTGCCCTTTGCTTTGCTTTTCGCTGCCATTGCTTTATTACTCCTGTTACGTTGTCACGCGCCCCTATCGTTGTTACTTTTTCGCCGATGGTTTTACATATGCAGGTATTGGGCATTCATAAGCTCCACCCTGCAGCCGCTCCTTCAGCTCCGCCTTCGCCTCCGCAATCAGCTCAGGCGATTGCAGCGCTTCGAGTCCGGTCATCGCCATCACCTTGGCGGCATGCAGCATGCCTTTATGGCCGATGGACGAGGCGCCCTGCGCGACGACCTGCCACGTATGGAAGGGCGTGCCGATGGCGACGCAGGAGGTGAAGCATTGTACCGTTGGCACAATCCAGCTCACATCGCCTACATCCGTCGAACCGGACATGCGGCTCCCGCCCTCCCGCTCATCAAAGGGCAGCAAAATGTCGCATAAATCCTTGCCTGCAACCTCCTTATAGGGAACGCTCGCTTTGTCCGCCTCCGACAGCGTAGCGCGAATCGCACGGGCGTAGCGCTGCTCCTCTTCGGAAAATACAGGCATCCCCAGTTGTTCGAACTGCTTATGCATAGCACGGCCAAGCGTATAGTTCGGCACCAAATTAGAGCAGGCCTTGTCGAACACGATTTCGACCTCGGTGCCTGTCATCAGCGCGGCCCCTCTTGCAATATTGCATACACGCTGATAGATTTCCTCTACCTGCGGCGTTTCCGGCGCCCGGATGAGGTACAGCACCTCCGCCGCCCCTTGCACAACATTCGGCGAAATGCCGCCCGCGTTCGTCACCGCATAATGCACTCTGGCTTCCGGGATGATATGCTCGCGCAAATAGTTCACGCCCACATTCATCAGCTCGACCGCATCGAGCGCGCTTCTGCCCAAATGCGGACTGCCTGCTGCATGGGAGGAGCGGCCCTTAAATTTATAATAAATTTGGTAGTTGGCGAGGGAGTTCCCCGGCATAATGCCGTTCAAGCCGCCCGGATGCCAGCAAATCGCCATATCCGCATCATCGAATAAGCCCTCTCGCGCCATAAACGCTTTGCCCGAGCCGCCCTCCTCGCCTGGACAGCCATAATAGCGTACCGTTCCGGCAATCCCGTTCTGCTCCATATAATGGCGCAGCGCAACAGCCGCAGCCAGCGAGCCCGTGCCGAGCAGATTATGGCCGCATCCATGCCCATTGCCCCCCGGCTCAACCGGCTGCTCTTCCGACAGCCCCTTGTGCTGGCTCAGCCCTGCGAGTGCGTCAAACTCGCCCAATATCGCAAGTACAGGCGCTCCTTCGCCATAGCTGTAGCTGCCAATGAAGGCCGTTTCTATGCCGCCGACACTCCGCTCGACTCGAAAGCCTTCCTCCTCAAGCGCCTTGCACAGCAGCTCAGCCGATTGGTGCTCTTCAAAACGCGTTTCGGCAAGTGCCCAAATTTGATCGCTTAACGCCGTGAACAATGGCTTCTTAAGCTCAATCATGTCGCTTATATCCAAACCCTGCTTCAGCATGCCCCAGCACCTCCAGATTCAACGTTAAATTACATAACATAATTGTAACAATAGAACCTAAAGCATAAACAGGGACTGCATTTGTGAATTACTCTCCTTTTTTAACGTATTTCTAGCTCTGGCAAGGCTGAAAGGTATCATTTTTCAATATTCTGCCTCCATTTTTGACACTAACCTTCCTTCTCCTATAATCCAAAATGAATAAAATCGCTCATTACCTAGTCATTTTTCATAGAATATCTGTTTACGCAATGCTATAATGTCACTTAACATAACATAATATCTTACTTTGGAAAAGGGGGCTGCCCTTTGTATAAGCTGTTGATCGCTGATGATGAGATTGAAATTCGCAATGGATTAAGCCAGTACATTCCTTGGGATCATATTGGCTTCGAGGTAGTGGGACAAGCAGCAAATGGCTTGCATGCGCTCGAATATATGGCGGAGAAGCCCGTGGACGTGCTTCTGTGCGACATTAAAATGCCGCAGATGGGAGGAATTGAAGTTGCCCGCAAGCTGTTTGAGCAGCGTTCAAGCGTAAGCGTTGTGCTGCTAAGCGGCCACCGGGAATTTGAGCTGGCCCAGCAGGCGTTAAACTATGGCGTGAAGCAATACTTATTAAAGCCGACGAAATACAGCGAAATCAATAAAGTTTTCGAGCGCCTGAAAGAGGATCTAGATCTCAAGGCTTTGCTTGAGCAGCAATCGGAGCCGTCAGATGATGCTCAAACCGAAGAACAGCCGGCACCCGAAACAGCGATTGATAAAATTAAGCATTATATTTCATGCCATTACAAGGAAGCCTCCTTGGAAAATGCCTCTAATGTCGTATATATGAACCCCTACTATTTAAGCAAATATTTTAAGCAGAAGACGGGTGAAAACTTCTCCGATTATTTAACGGCGGTCCGTATGAACAAAGCGGCCGAGCTGCTTAAGGACCCTTCCTATAAAACGTATGAAATTAGCGAGCTGGTTGGCTATAGCAATGCCAAAAACTTCACGCGCACGTTCCGCCGCTATTTTGGAGAAACGCCTAGAGAATACCGCAATATGGATGGCAGGCGATTGGAATGACCAAGGTGTATTTTAAATTTTTCGCCCGCAATCTGTTTACTTTTCTTATCCCAATGCTTGTACCGCTGCTGGTGCTTGGCACATTGTCCACGTTCCTCATTTCGCAATATATAACGAAGGAAATCAACAATAACAATATGAATCTGCTGAAGCAGACGAAAGGCAATATCGAGCTGATCTTTAACGAGCTAGATACGCTGAATCTGCATATTGTCGCCAGCGCGCTTCAGTTTACGAATTTGAAAAATATGATGACCAAAGAATTTCCCGAGCCCGTCGATTACGATCAGCTTGCCTCGCTCAAAAACTTTATCGATTCGCCCTCCATCGGCAAGCCTTATATTGATTCGATTTATATTTATTTAAATAATGACCGCAAGCGGTTTATTTCCTCAACGACTGGCGGCCTGGTCGAGCTGAATGACTTTTACGATTCGGACTGGTACAGCAGCTATCAAAGCCACCCTTTAGATGAGCTGATGTGGGCGGAAAGCCGGCCCGTCATCCGTCCAACAACTGGCCAGTCCACCGTGCAGACGAATGTCATTACAATGTTCCGCCGCATTTCCGTAGCAGCCGACAACGATGGCATCATTGTCCTCAATGTTAAGCCTGATTACATTACGCAAAGCTTAAACGAGCTGGATACGCTGCAAGGGCAAAGCATCTTTATTTTGGACCGTGACAATAACGTTATTTTTCGCAATCATCCGGACTATAAGCTGACCGCCGAAGATGCTGAGACGATTTACCGGACAGACAGCTCCTTCTTCTCCATGAAGGTCAATGGCGAAACACAGGTGCTGAACAAGCTGGCTTCCGAAAAATATCAATGGACCTTTCTCTCAAGCGTGCCTAGCGACTCCTTATATGTCATTCCGAATGGGCTCAAGCTGACTACATTAGTGCTGCTGATCATTTCGTTCGCAATCGGCACTATGCTGGCCTACTGGCTGACTCGTAAAAACTACAGCAATCTGAAGGCGATTGTCACGATTTTGGATTTCGCCAAGAGCGGCCGCCCGCTTCCGCCTCTGCCTCGTTACTCTAAGGATGTTTTTGGCTACATTTTGCAAAATACGCTTAACCATTTCATTGAGCATAATTTTCTAAAGGTTCAGCTGTCCGAGCGAAAATATTTGCTGCAAACGCTGGAATTCGAAGCGCTTCATGCGCAAATCAATCCCCATTTTCTCTTTAATACTCTAGAAACGCTCAATTGGAAGGCGAGCAAGCTGACCGGTGGCCCTAATGATATGACCGATATTATCGAGAACTTATCCGATATTTTGCGCTATTCGCTCGAAGGCGGCTCGGGCATGGTATCGCTGCAAACAGAAATCAATCAAACGCTGCCCTATATCGCCATTCTCCGCACACGCTACAAGGACAAATTTGATGTCAGCTGGGACGTAGATGACAAAGCGCTCAAATATCATGTGCTCAAGCTGACCTTCCAGCCGCTCATTGAAAACAGCCTATATCATGGCATAAAAGAAAAGGACAGCTTTGGCCTAATCCGAGTGAAAGCACGGGTGTCCGGTGCGCGGCTGCTGCTCTCCGTCGTCGACAACGGCATAGGCGTAACGGCTGAAAGGCTCGCTTATTTGCGAACCCAGCTGGAAAGCAGTCTGGAGCAATCCCAGCATATCGGCATGTTTAATACGCAAAAAAGATTGAAGCTTACCTATGGCAAAACCTTCGGTTTAACCATCCGCAGCAAGCTTGGCTGGGGAACTGGCATATACATCGCGATCCCGATTGATTAAGCGCGTACAGGAGCTCATGCAGCCTTGATACGGGTGTTCGGGATGAACTACCCGTCGCCATATCGCTTATCCCCTTCCCTCCTCTCGGTCTACTTCACCCCCCTATAGATCAAAAAAAAGACGCCTGCTCTGTTCTACACAGAGCAAACGTCTCTTTTGATTGGGCAGCTGCTTGCATTTGCAGCAAATGTCTTTCATTATATTTTTCTATTTCTTCACCGCTGAAACTAATAAAAACATCGGACGGCGCATTTCCTCCTGCCAAGCTGGATGGCTATCCAGCAACTCCTTCGTTGGCGCAAGCTCCGAAAGCTGTTTAAGCTCAAACCCGGATTCAAGCAAAAGGTTCATATAAGTTGAAACCGTACGATGGTATTTAACGACATCATGCTCCAAAAATCTGGAATGGCGCAGGCCCTCCCGATGATAATCATCAAGCGGCCAATGCAGCTTTTCCCCTTCTACCCCATAATGCCAGTCCTGCCCCGCAAGCGCAGTGAACACCGGGTGCTCGACTGAAAATACAAAAGCTCCGCCTGGCGCCAAGCAATGATGGATTCTCTTGAAAAGGTCGCCCAATTGCTCCACATAGTGCAGCGCAAGCGAACTAATAACGATATCGAACTCCTCTGCTGGAAAATCGATGTCCTCAATCGCAAGCTGGCGATATTCAATCTGCTCATCGTCCGTCATTTCTTTTGCCCGTTCCAGCATGTTGCCCGAAAGGTCAATCCCAACAACCGAGCGGGCCAGCTGCTCCCGCGCATAGCGGCAATGCCAGCCAAACCCGCAGCCTAGATCGAGTACTTTTGTACCAGCCAGCTCCGGAAGCATTTGCCGAAAGAACGACCATTCTCCAGCGGCGTCCAGTCCCCCAATCGAACGAGCCATCTGGCTATAATTTGTGAAAAAAGAGGACTCATCATATTTGTTCTGCTTCAATATTTATCAGACCTCCATTACTTTAGGCGGAATGAGGGTAGAAATTATAAGATCGTTTCTGATGGACCTGATTTTTGATCTTCCATATCACCTAATATTTTTAAAGCAGCCTCACTTCTTAGAACCAATTGCATGTTCTTTTTTAATATCTGGTCAAATTTCCGGGTAACACTAACCATTGGAAGCGGCATTTTGAAGGTAATGTTATTAATGTCTCCCGAAGAGGATACGTAAGATACGATATATACTTGCAACGTTTTCCCTTTTTTTGTACCGATGCCCGACATGCCACCTAATACCAGCCCTGCTGGACCAAAAATAAGTCCACCGACAATTCCACGGCCGATTACACTTTTTTGAACCTCTCCCATGTCCTTGTCTGTTGTCAGCGTTGATTCAAGAAAGTTAGCCAATGGAATTTTGAATGTGTTTTCCACATTTCTTTTAAAGCCTTTATAAGCATGCTCTACGATAATCAAATATTCGTTATCAAATGTAATCTCCAGTTGTGCCTCCGGGTCCTTCAAATTCAATCCATCAACTAAACTTACAATCGCTTTTACCATTAACAATCATTCCCTTCGCTTCAAGTATGTAATTAACAAATTATACAACATTGCTCCGCTCTTTACCTCCACTTTTCTACAAATAATGACAATCCCACGCCACGACCTAACAATGGATCTAAAATATCCCATAACAAAAAGCCTTGCATGCCGCAAGGCTTTCTTCGTAATTAGAGGCATTAAAACCAAAAAAGCTGAGATTTGCCCCACGATCTGCCCCATAGACCAAAAGTACTCGTCCGAATTTGAAAAAACAGCAAGCAAAAAACCCCTGCTGCACAAGGGTTTCAAGTCTTTCTCTTCGTTAAGCGGGTGATGGGAATCGAACCCACGCTATTAGCTTGGAAGGCTAAAGTTCTACCATTGAACTACACCCGCAAATAATGGTCGGGACGACACGATTTGAACATGCGACCCCCTGGTCCCAAACCAGGTGCTCTACCAAGCTGAGCTACGTCCCGACAGACGATTCTTTTGTAAAGAAATGGCGTGCCCTAAGAGATTCGAACTCCTGGCCTTTTGATTCGTAGTCAAACGCTCTATCCAGCTGAGCTAAGGGCACACAATATGGAGCGGACGACGAGATTCGAACTCGCGACCCTCGCCTTGGCAAGGCGATGCTCTACCACTGAGCCACGTCCGCATTATATTTCCGCCTGTATTTCTCAAGTATTTCATCGCGGCGACAAGTAATAATATATCATGTTGCGGAGGGAATTGCAACTGTTATTTGCTCTTTTTCAAAAAAAACTTTTTTCCTCGTGCTGAGCTTTCCTTCGCTGCATGTCTCGCCATAAAAACATCAAACCGTGCTCCTTCCAGCACGGTTTGATGACCAACTATACGACTCCAGCTAATGCCGGTTTCTTATCAAGAATGACTTTGGATGCAGCCGACTCGCCTGCGAGCGCATACGGCATGCACAGCGGAACACCGGTACGCGGATCAGGCATAATATCCGCTTCAATGTTAAACACCTCGCGCAAAATCTCCGGTGTCATAACCTGTTGCGGCGAGCCTTCGCCAACGACACTGCCTTTTTTAATCGCGATCATGTGATGCGCATAACGCGAAGCGTGGTTCAAGTCATGGACAACCATAACGACCGTCCGGTTATTAACCTCGTTAAGCTTCTCAAGCAAATGCAATACTTCGAGCTGATGCGCCATATCAAGGAACGTGGTTGGCTCATCCAAAAATAAAATATCCGTTTCTTGCGCCAAAGACATCGCGATCCAGGCACGCTGGCGTTGTCCGCCAGACAGTTGGTCAACCGGACGGTCTGCAAAATCAACCATTCCTGTCGCTTCAATCGCCCATTGAATAATTTTACGGTCATCCTTGCTCACAGAGCCGAAGCCCTTCTGATAAGGAAAACGTCCATACGATACAAGCTCAGATACAGTCAGACCATCTGGAGCAGTCGGATTTTGCGGCAAAATCGCCAGCTGCTTCGCCACTTCCTTCGTCGCTTGCTTATGAATCGACTTCCCATCCAGCAATACGCTGCCTGCAGATGGATTCATCAGACGAGCCATCGTTTTCAAAATCGTCGATTTACCCGAACCGTTAGACCCTACCAACGCAGTAATTTTTCCTTGTGGGATAGCAATATTCAGATCTTGAACGATTAACCGTTCATCATAAGCAATGTCGAGATTCGATGTTGTGAGGCGAATCATGTGACATGCACGCTCCTTCCGATGCCCGCTTATACGGGTTTTTTGCTGATTTTATTATATAAGGTGAAACGGTTATCGCTATCCTCTGGCGGCGCGGCGCGTTTCATTCCGAAAAATAGAGAGAAAGGATAGCGTTAGGTTACCCTTTCCTATATTTCAAGGTGAAACGGTTGTCGCCGTCCTCTGGCGGCAAAGCTACCGTTTCGCGTTGAAATATAAGCCCATTATAAGTGTGAAACTTATAAATGCTTATATTTTAAAAACACACGACTTATCATTCATTAAGCATGATAACTATTATCAGTATCATTCAATAATTAATGATAATCGTTCTCACGTATAAAGTCAATGAAAATAAAGCAATTGTTAAGGCTAAAATAAATTTGCACAGCCCAAACCCCGCCTAACGGCTTCTTATTGTTGCAAGAAGCCTTTGCTGCGGAGAAACTCGCCCATATGCAGACGCGGATGATTGATTTTGGCCGCCATTGATTCGGACCAGCTCGTATTCAGTTTTCCTTCTGACCGCTCCAGCATATACTGCCTAATCGTCTCGTCATACTCCCGAATGCCGCTTTCCACTGCTTTCTGATCATAGCTGTCTTCATGCAAAATCGCCTGCTGCGGCAGTCTTGGACGCGTCAGCGGCGCTTGATCCGGCTCCCCCATGCACATTCCGAATACGGGGTACACATGCGATGGCAGCCCTAATAGCGCTGAAACCTCCTGCGGATTGTTGCGGATACCGCCAATATAGACAATTCCGTAGCCAAGCGATTCTGCCGCGATTGCTGCATTTTGAGCTGCCAGCGCAGTATCGACTGTGGCAACGATAAAATTTTCAACCGTGCTCGTCATATCGCCCTCAAAATGAAGCTTGGCTGCCTGTTCATAACGGAACAGATCCGCGCACCAGACGAGAAATACTGGGCATTCCTCAATATACGCCTGGTTGCCGGAAAGCTCGGCCAGCTGTTTCCGCTTATCTCGGTCACTCACGTTGATTACCGTGAAGCACTGCATACTGCTTGAGGTAGAAGCCTGCTGCGCCGCCTCTATTATTTTTGCCAGTGTCGGCTGTGGAATGGGGGTCGATTTGAATTTCCGTATGGAGCGGTGATTAAGCAGCACGTCTATCGTTTCAGGCCACATCATGATCAACTCATTTCTATATATAGTTTTACTCATTAACCTACATCTTCGTTGTGCAAAAGGGCAACCGCCTCATCAAGCTGCCCATCAATGGCCAGCGGCGAGTACACCCACCATTTGTTAAAAGGAACCATATGCATGCTGCCACTGCGGACTGCCGCGAGATTTTGCCAGCGTTCGGACATTTGCAATCGCTTAAAAGCTTCTGGAGCTCCTTTATCCTTCGGATTGACCATAATTATGAGCCGATCGGCGTCGTATTTTGACAGCTCATGATACGGTTTAGGCTCGGAAAAAATAAACGGCGCTCCCGCCTCCATATGCTGCTTCACAAGCGGATGGGGATTGAGGCCAAGTGTCTGAAAAAAAACATGTCCCATATTTCGGCCCCCTACTACTCTGAATGTATCGCTTTCCATGACCAGCACGGCGCATGTCTCCTTGCCACCAATAAGACGCTGGACCCGTTCCCTCGCTTGATCCGCTTTAGCCATATGCCGTTCCATCCATTCTCGTTCCTGTTTCCGCTTGCCTACAATGGCTGAAATTTGTCGCAGCTGCCCATAAACGTCCTGGGTATGCCAATCGATAGGAATAACCTCGGCTAGTTGGCTAAGCTGCTCCTGCTCCTCAGACAGCATATGCTCATAACCTAAAATCAAGTCAGGCTTCATAGCTCGAACAGCATCCATGTCACATGGTTCCCATTTGAACGGGGTCATTGCTCTTGCATGCTCACGCACATAATAATTTTCGAATAGATGGTAATCGGGGGCGCCTACAGGCACATGACCAAGGGCCAGCAAATGCGATGTATAGAGAAGGCCAATAACCCGGGGCTCTCTCGTCTGCATATATACCCGGGGTGATACGCCAACCTGCTGCTTAAACTTTCGGCTAAAATAAAATTCATCCTTAAAGCCAACATGGCTGGCTACTGTGACCATATCATTCGAAGCGACCAGCAGCAGCTTCTTAGCCCGGTCCATGCGCAGCTTGCCCAAATAATCCATCGGGCTTGCTCCCGTCACCTGCTTGAACAAATGAGTGTACTGTCGTATACCCACACCCGCTAAATTCGCGAGCTCCGGCAGTATTATTTTGCTTTTATAGTATTCCTTCATATATAAAATCGTTCGTTGTACGGCATGCTCCGCATCCCTGGAGTCGTTA
Organism: Paenibacillus liaoningensis; assembly: GCF_059609455.1. Taxonomy (NCBI): domain Bacteria; kingdom Bacillati; phylum Bacillota; class Bacilli; order Caryophanales; family Paenibacillaceae; genus Paenibacillus; species Paenibacillus liaoningensis. The sequence goes on along the minus strand of NZ_JCAALU010000030.1, from coordinate 8,023 downwards.
GAAGCCGCAGCGGCGGCAGCAAATAAATAAATGGCCTCCTGCAGGTTAATATTGCGCTTAAATCGCTCCATTCCGCTCACAGCCGTTCGTAAATCAAACAATGAATCCATAACGTCCATGAATGGGGCAAACGGCTTTATGAAGAAGGGATGGCCCACAGCAAAGGAGAGCAGCTCCTTGCCATCCTCTTCAACACTCGCGGACGCGGCTTCAAACTCAAGCGAATAATACTGAATCCGTCCATCCACCGTTCCATTGACCTCTATAGTTGAATTGGGCTCAAACAGAACGCAGGTGCCTGGCTGAAGCAATATAGGATGTCCTTGGAACAACACAGTTGTCGTTCCTTGCGTTATGGCCAATAACGTATATGCCCTAGCGTTTTGGGACAGCGCTGGTATCCCTTCAGTACATGAGCCCTTAGTAATCTGAACCCAGCGGAGCTGCAAATCATCTAGGTGTTCATCCATATCCGCCATTTGACCTTGTTCCCCTCCCATTATGATAACCGTTCTCAAAAATGCTATCATTTTATTGTAGCGGAAAAATGCCCAAGCGTAAACGGCTGAAGCCATCCTTTGGCGGCAAAGCTTCCGTTTCGCGTAGAAACATAGAGAAAGGATGGAAAAACCATATCCTTTCCTATATTTATAAAAAAAAAGCTTTCCCATTGAATCAGGAAAGCTTCATTGCCAGCTGTTCGTTTATTTTTTGAATAACTGCATCGTTTCATCCAGCAAAGCGTCGGTCGAAAACAACGTATAGGACCACCATTTATCATGCGGTACGATATATACTTTGCCATTTTTCACTGCGGAAAGACTTTTCCAAATCGCCGATTGCTGCATTTCTTCAAAAAATTGCTCCGAACCCGGCTGTGTAATATCTACCTTTACGATCAACCGATCCGCATCATAATCCGGCAGTTTTTCAAGCGATAGTGAATCGGTATACACAAAATAATCTTCGCTATCATCAATTTGCTTCTGAATGGATGGCAGCGGTTTAAGCCCCAGCAAATCATAAAGCACATGTCCCATGTTGCGATTGCCGGCTACCTGGAACGAGTTTTTAAAAATTTGAATCGCAGCAACTGTCTCATCTGGCTCAACATACTGCTTAATCTCTTCCTTGTATTTCGCCGCTTTCTCCTCATGCTGCTTAATCCACTGCTCGGCCTCTGCTTCTTTCCCTACAATACCGGCTATGAACTTCAGCTGCTCATACAAATTTACTCCCCATGGATAAATAACCGTAGGTGCAATTTTGCTGAGCTGGTCAACGACATCGGCTTCAACAAAGGAAGAAGCAATAATAAGATCCGGCTTCAATTCCAAAACCGACTCATAATTAATCGGATAATCTCCAGCGATCGTAATTTGATCTTTATAACTATTTAAATAATAATCCGGTGTAATTTCATAATTCAAGCCGCCAATCGGCGTAATACCTAGTGCCAGCAATGGCGTAGTAGCGCTCACTGAAAAAATCCGCTGCGGATTAGCCGGAATTTCCTTCTCTCCGTATGAGTCAGTGACTATACGTGTATTAGAAGCGTCAGCTGGCTCCTGCCCCGTCGCTGCATTTGTCTGTTGTGCTGGAGACGCTGTTGATTCCGATCCCGAATTTGCCGCTGTACCACAGCCTGCGAGAACGATTAGACATCCTATAAGCAGCGTTGCTAACCTAATCGTGTATTTCCTTGTTCCATTTACCACCGAACTCACCCTTTTCTGTTTCTTCATTGATAGTAATTCTCACTGCTATGCCATTATACACAATCAAACCTACAAGCAACATGGAAAATCGGGCGTACTTTACTGGATAAATTGGAGGAAGGACCTTGATAAAAAACATCAAAAAACCCTTCTTATCTTTTTCAGATAAAAAGGGTTGAATTTAATTAAATGGCGCGCGTGGAGGGACTTGAACCCCCACGTTGTGAAACGCCAGATCCTAAGATTGGTGAGTACCTAGGCGGTGATTCATTCCGCTCGTTTTAGCGAAAATTGTTATAATATCAAGTTTTCTCGCCGATTGCAAACTTTTTTTCGAAATCCAAAACATCGATTTTTGCACAGATTTAGCGAGTGCATATTCCCTATTGCTTAGTGCAACCGATAAGCAGTCTTCGCGCTAATCTTTTTCTCACTAATCCTTCCCGAGGAAAGGATGATTTATTCCATGAAAACTCACGGCCAACACCACGAACGGTCTCATCCGTACCTGCTAAGGCTTCTTCAAATTTTTATGGCAAGACGGCAATATGGGAACCAATCTGGCAGAAGGACTTAAGGTGATGAAAGCCCAAAATCAAATGCTGGTCACCTTTACCGATCGTACCGATTCAAATGACGTGCGCTAAAGCACTTATACGGTTCATACAGGAACGCGGTACACTACCATTTGAAGAAATCTGGATTACCTTGAACAACAAAACATTGCAAAAAGCAGCCATTGAAAAAATCGTTCGTGACCATTGCAAAAAAGTGGCACTCAAAGGTGTTCGGGGCTCCTGCCATACCTTCCGACACACAATGGCAAAAATGTACCTTTTCAATGGCAGCGATCTCCTTACACTTCAATATATTTTGGGGCATTCCACGTTGGATATGACTCGCCGCTATATCGCATTTTTCGGCAACGACATTCATCTGCAGCATCAAAAATCCAGCCCTTTTGAGTTTTTACTGCAATCCGCTGAACAGGAGGCGGAAAAACAATGGCGCGTCGAAACAATAGCTTGCAGTCTCCTGAGCAATCCGTCGAGCCGCAAAACCAGCAAATTACGTTCGAACAGGCCGTCAGATCATTTATTTTGAACGGTGTGTTGTCCATAGGCGCAAAGAAAGACGCGTACACCTTCAGTAATTATACGTTTGGTTTGTTCCTCCTCCAAAGTCCCAGTTTTTCTAGGTTGATTGAATACCAACAAAAACGTTAATGCAGCGAAGTGCTTTGTAGCCATTTCAGGATCGGGCACATTGAGTAATCCGGTTTGTCCAAACTCTGTAAACCTCCTGATAATCCCCTCTTCCGTCGCGTTGTCCAGCCTTTCTAGGAATAAGGCTGGCAGATTCGCGGCTTCCGTCAGAACTAGACGGATCAAAGCGGTGTAATCGGACGAACCATTCGCAGAATCAACAATTTGTTCGCAAAATAAGATGAGCGCCTGATTCAAATCCTTGAATTCCCTGAGGTGGTCTGAAATTCCTTGCTCAATCATGTCCAGAACCGCCGAACTGGTTTCTTCGAGAACAGTGAGCAATAAGTTCTGTTTGTCCCCATAATAATCATAAACTGTCCGTTTGGAAACTCCCGCTTTAGCTGCGACCGTATCGACGCTGGTACGATCAAACCCCTCTGAAAGAAACAGGTCTCGTGCCGCCGCAATAATTTTAGCTCGTTTGTCTGAAGAGCCTTTGCGGATTTTCTTGTTTTCCGTATGATCCATTCTCAAGTTTCCCCCTAGTATGAGCAAATAATTCAAAACTCGTTGTTTCGCTTTACAAATTACACTATACGGTGTAGTATATCATTTGTGGCATAACAAAGCAATAATCAAGGAGGGTTTTATCCATGAAAACCATGCAATCTTTTGTTGATGTTCTCATTGTCGGAGCCGGACCAACCGGACTTACACTTGCGTGCGACCTTGGCCGTCGAAACGTAGACCATCGCATTATTGAACGAAGCACCTTGTATAACGTAGCATCTCGCGCCAAAGGAATCCAGCCCCGCTCGCTTGAAGTCATCGATGATTTGGGGGCCGTTCGCTACCTTGTTGACACAGGCGTCGTGGATTTGCCTGTCCGTTATTATACCCCAGATGGCAGAAGCGTGGACAAGCCGGCTATTACCGTGGCAGCCAGCGCCGAACTTGAGACACCTTATCGTGATCCGGTCTGGATTGCTCAGTTTGATGTGGAAAAAGCATTGCGCGACCGATATGCGTTGCTTGGCGGTCAAGTTGAGTTGGGCGTGGAAGCAGTTGGGCTTGTTCAGGATTCGGACGGTGTAACGGTAATCGTGAATACACCACAAGGAGAAGAGCAAATTCGCGCCCGATATGTAGTTGGCGCTGACGGGGGCAAAAGCAATATCCGCAAGTTTATTCATTTGCCGCTGATTGGGGAAACACACGATCATGAGCGGTGGTACCTTGGCGATGTACGTTTGGAGGGGCTGGATCGTGACCATATCCATATCTGGACATCTCCAGAGGGGATGGTCGGGGTGACACCATTGCCGAATTCGGACATTTGGCAACTTCAGGCTACAATTGCAGCAGAAATCGAAGAACCGGAGAAGCCGTCACTAGAAGAGTACCAAGCCATGATTGACCGACGAGCAGGCGCCGGACGTGTCCGGCTCACGGATGCCTCATGGCTATCCATCTACCGGATCAACGTCCGCATGGTTGAATGTTACCACAACGGCAGAGTTTTCCTTGCTGGCGATGCCGCTCATGTTCATTCGCCGGCCGGCGGCCAAGGCATGAATACGGGGATACAAGATGCTTACAACCTCGGATGGAAGCTGACAGCCGTCATACGAGGAGCAGGCCCCGCCTTGCTCGACACGTATAATGAGGAGCGCCACCCCGTAGCTCGAGCCGTGCTTGAGGACAGCACAAAGAAGATGGAAGGGGTCGTAGGAACGGCGACTGAAAGCATAGCGTTGTCCCAATCCTTAAGCGCCATATCCGACGATCTGACGAGCGGACTTCTCATTTCTTACCGGTCAAGTTCTCTTACCCGTCCGTCTGCTCGAACGAATGTTACCCGTTCATTGCCCGGAGATCGTGCTCCTAATGCCGAGAGTCTTCAAGGCACAGGGCTCGCTGGAAGTGCTTTTGACCTGTTCCGCGGCCCACACTGGACGCTATTAGCTTTTGTAAATTGCTCAGATCATCCTTCTTTGGAGAACTTCACTTACGACGAACTCCACGTGCATTGCATTCTGCCCTCCCATGCGGGGGAAGCCAAAGGCATAATCGACACGGCAGGAAATGCCTATCGAGTATACGATGTAACAAACGAAGAACTCATATTGATTCGTCCCGATGGTTATATTGCGCTACGCACCCCTATTGAGGACACTTCATCGATTCCACAATACTTGAACTCTATTTATCGCGCTATTTGATTTGAGCCAGGCTGGCGGGCATTCTCAGATGCCGCCGGCTCTTTTATAGAATGCATTCAATCAAGGCTATGGAGGGACTGTTACTATGGAAGATATTATTCGAACCGTTAACCTGACAAAGCAATACGGAAATAAAGTCATAGTGGATGGGGTTTCGATTTCCGTTAAGAAGGGAGAAATCTATGGCTTCCTGGGGTTAAACGGCGCCGGGAAAACGACAACTATCCGTGCCCTTCTCGGCATGAGCAAGCCTTCTTCCGGAGAAGTATATCTATTCGGTCAGCGATGGACCAACCGGAATTTCGACTTGTCCAGACGGGTAGGTTATATGGTGGAAGTCCCTTATGCTTATCCCCAGTTTACAGTTAGGGAAAACTTGAACTTGATGGCCAGGTTGCGAGGATTAATGGTTCCAAGGACAGTTAACGATATGATGGAGCAATTAAAATTGGCTGAATACGCGAATACCAAGGCCAAAGATTTGTCACTGGGCAACGCGCAAAAGCTTGGATTGGCCAAAGCATTAATTCATAAACCGGACGTTCTGATTCTTGATGAACCAACCAATGCGCTTGACCCCGCGGGAATTGTAGAAATACGTGAAATGCTTAAAACTCTAGCAACTCAACATGGTGTTACCGTCTTTATATCGAGCCATATCCTTGAGGAAATCTCCAAATTGGCTTCTCGAATCGGTATTATTCACAAGGGTGTACTCCTGGAGGAACTTACAACAAAAGACTTTGAAGCAATTCGCCGAAAGCAGTTGATGATCGGAACGAAGGATGCTTGGAAGGCTCTATCTATTCTATCTGACTCTGGGTATACGGTACATTCGACTTCGAATAACTGCCTAGCGCTAACGGATGATCATGCCGTTAATCATCCCGAACATATTGCGAAATTGCTTGTGCATCATGAAGTGCCGCTCGCCATGCTTAAAATTGAAGAAGAGAATCTGGAGCATTATTTTTTCAAAGTAATCAGAGCTCGAGGAGGGAACAACGAATGAGACAGTTGTTGACAGCCTGCAGCGTTGAGATTTATAAATTGCGTCGATCCTTTGTTTTATGGGGGACGCTTCTGTTCACCTTGTTCGTTATCACGTTGTTCCTGGGGCAGTCCGATTGGTCTTCCTTTTTTGAAAAGATTGCGTTTTTGTATGCATCCGTATTTGGGCTGCTGGGATTTGGATTGATAACAAGCTGGACATTTGGCCGTGAGTATTCCGATCGAACACTTAAGGATCTGCTAGTGCTGCCTATATCGCGCGGTAAAATAGCAATTGCCAAATATACCGCAATTGTATTCTGGTGTATTGTGATGATGCTGATCAGCTTAGCATACGCCGTAATAGTTGGTTTCGCATCTGGACTACCTGGATTCTCATCAGCAACTGTACAGCATTATTTTTTCCTGATACTTACAATTGGAATTCTTCACCTATCTATAAGTGCACCTCTTGCCCTATTGGCCTGCATTTCACGCGGTTATCTGGTACCGATCGGCTTTGCTTTTACAACTTTGATGCTGGCACTGGTAATCGGGCCAACCGCTATTGGTGCTTATCTACCTTGGTCTGTTCCTGCTTTGCATTTGAAGGAAAACGGAGTAGCTCTTTTCCCCTTGACGGGCATTAGTTATTTTCTGGTATTCATAACAGGACTAGCAGGCTTCATTGGGACGGTTAAATGGTTGCAAAACAGGGAGCAACGATGAGTGTCCCCATAACCTCAAACAAGTTATTCGGTAGATCCCGGACATATCTTTACAACCGTGATTCCCTTATCGTTTACTTCCGCCAAAAAAGCCTCACTCCAGGACATAACAAATGACATTGTTCCGCTTATATACGACCATAAACTGCATAGGTTGAAAAGCGACTGTGGCAGTCACATTAATAATGTCCCGGATTTACGCTAAAAGCATGACTTTGCAAGAAGAAATGCGTTGTCGCCGCTCACTTCCGCGGAAGTGAGCGGCGACACAAAGTGTTGAAAACAAAGGATTTCTATGTATCTATACGTTGTATTCCTATTACGCACTCCAAATGTGTCGTATACGGTAATGCGCATTTTGGACAATTATAAAAGCCATCAGATTCTTTGATCTAATGGCTCAATTTGTGTTTATGGTGCGCGTGGAGGGACTTGAACCCCCACGTCGTGAAACGCCAGATCCTAAGTCTGGTGCGTCTGCCAATTCCGCCACACGCGCATGGGTAAAGCTATAAGGAAAAATGGTGAGTCATGTAGGATTCGAACCTACGACACCCTGATTAAAAGTCAGGTGCTCTACCAGCTGAGCTAATGACTCATGAAATGGCTGGGGATTCAGGGATCGAACCTGAGAATGACGGAGTCAAAGTCCGTTGCCTTACCGCTTGGCTAATCCCCAATAAATGGTGACCCGTAGGGGATTCGAACCCCTGTTACCTCCGTGAAAGGGAGGTGTCTTAACCCCTTGACCAACGGGCCTTACGAATAAAGCTGGAGCTCTCAACCGGGATCGAACCGGTGACCTCATCCTTACCATGGATGCACTCTACCTACTGAGCTATGAGAGCATATGGCTCCCCGAACAGGACTCGAACCTGTGACAACTCGATTAACAGTCGAGTGCTCTACCAACTGAGCTATCAGGGAATATTTCAGCTGTTCGTTGAATGACCTGGTAAAAAAGGTTCAACGGTAAAGACGCTACGATTGAGTTGCGCCTTGAAAACTGGATGCGAAAGACAAGTCATGAAAATTTAGCGTGTTTGTTAGGATAAGCCCTCGACCGATTAGTATTCGTCAGCTGCACGCATTGCTGCGCTTCCACCCCGAACCTATCAACCTCGTCGTCTTCAAGGGGTCTTACTAAATTGGGAAAT
>NZ_JCAALU010000029.1:0-56608 GCF_059609455.1 Paenibacillus liaoningensis | reverse complement strand
TCAAACTCTCCATTTAGGTGTTTGACTTGCTCATTACTTTTTTGTATCGCTTTACATTAACCGAAGTTAATGTGGCAGTTTCACTCGTTGTTCAGTTTTCAAAGAACAATTCCTCTAACTAATTCTTTTTGTGTCAACCGCGTTTTCTCTCAGCGGCGACTTTTATAATATACCATGACTGCCTACTCAATTGCAAGTACTTTTTTTTCTTTTCTTCGACATTTTTTTTCGTTTGTCGATTCAAGTTATTTCCTTGCTTCAAAAGCGGCGTGTATTAATATATCACAGCTCGCAAAATATAGTCAAGCCCTATTTTAAAAAAAGATACCCTACGCTTGTAGCAAGCGATTTGGGTATCTTTTGCCGTTCTATTTTATACAGCCAGCGTCATATATCGAAGCTCCAACGCCTCAGTATCTCCGCTTGCTGCCATCACCGCAACTTCACGAATAAGCGAGCGTTTGACCAAACGTTGCAGCAGCAAGGATAAATCGACATGAAGGGTCTTTATTCGCTCATGCTCCTGCAGCTCGCTGATGCTCCATGGCTCCTCCCGGCTCATCATGATGCTAAAGAGCAAGGAACAGCAGTCCTTCATTTTGTTGATTACCGTAAACTCACAAGCGAGCATAACCAGTTGAACGCGCTGCTCCAGCGTTTCAGGGCTGACGGTTAATTCTTCATACAGCTTATACACCCCAGGATGTACCCGGCGCATTTGACGCCACACGGTTAGCTCTGGATGCTGCCCTTCTTCAATTAATACAATGTGCGCCCAGTGATGCAGTGCAGTTAATATATTGCTGTAAGCATCCAGAATATTGCGCTCTTCGTAATCATGCTTTGCCTGCAGGTAACTTCTCAGAAAGCCGGAGAACTCTACAAACCGCTTTTGCTCTCTCATGACGTCCGGAAATTGTATAATGCGCTCACGAATATCGCTTATACGGCTGTCGCGCTCCAACAGTATCTCCCCCCGAACTATCCATTGAATAATACTTTTGTTCTCCCCGCTTGCCATCCACTGCTCCAGCTGGCCTACACTCACACTTCGAATCAGCACATGCTGGCCTTCAATGCGTACATGCTCAATACTTTGAACAGCAGTCTGCTCCACAATTGCAAGCAGAAGCAAATCCAATCCTTCAGTCAACGGACTGTAAGCATAAGAGTTCTCGATTGCGATAAGACCAAGCAGCTCTGGCTGTGATTGATGTGTTTGAATGAAATGTTCTTTTATATGTTTCACTTGGGCCTCCGTATAGCTAATCCAATATGATTAAGATATAATAATCTACGGTGTTTGTTATTTCGACAAACCCGAGACAGTTTCCTGCTTACATGGATGGAAAAACCGTCTGATTTTAATAAGAATACCATGGAGAGGATGGACAAAGTGAATAAGTTTTTTTTCAAATCAGCGAAAATAAACGAATTTCGTCTATGGGGGCTGATTTTCACACTTGTCGGCATGGGTGTTATGATTCTCGGTACAGCCGGAATCGTGCTTTGGGGTCAAGCTGGTAAAATCGTTGCCGCAATTTTTATGGTTATTGGGATGATTTCCTTGCTCGTCAGCGTTGCCGTTTATTTCTGGGCAGGCATGATGTCAACCAGTGCAACGATGCTAACATGTCCCGAATGTAATCGCCCGACGAAAATGCTCGGCAAAACGGACCGCTGCATGTTCTGCAAAACGATTTTGACACTCGATCCGGCGCAAGCCACACATGCTCCTTCCGAATAGTACGCTGCTCTTAAAAATAAGTTACATAAGCTTAAAAGGGCGTTGCCGCCAAAGAGGGGCAGCGCCCTTTTTTGGCACTAAAATAGCAGCTGCTCTAGAAGAAGATATCTATAAATCTATATATATGAATAGAAGAAGGCCATCGCGTGTTCAGCGATAGCCTTCTTTTTAATAAAATTTTAGAATTATCATTGCAGTTTACGGTTTTTTATTCAATGCGGTATCAATCGTTTTCCAGATCGCGTTCGTTTGAAAAGTGCGCTGCCAGGTTGCCACTCCAGCTAACCCGTACTTTTTAACCAACGCAACTCTAGCTTTGATCGACAGCTCGTCCTCAATCCAGATGCGTTTCAGTGCTTCCTCTTCCTTATACTCCACATAATGCTGCCCAGCATCCCTATCGAGCACAGGCTTCAGCTTGTATTGCGTAATGATTTCTTTCACTTTATCCATGCCAAGCGCTTTAGAGCTAACCTTGGTTTCGCCATTCTCTTCGGTCTCCGTCCAGATACGGGTATATAGCGGCATGCTCAATATAAGCTTGCTCGCAGGAACACCATCTTCGTCCAATATTCTCTTCAAAGCTTGCTCCGTCCAAGGCAGCGAAGCTACCGAACCCGCAACCGGGCTTGTCGCCCAATGCTCGTCATAAGCCATAACCATCATATAGTCTACCACTTTGCCAAGCGCTTTACGATCTAGAAAAACAGACCACATCTCGCTGTTCGACTTAGGCGTCACATCAATAGATACGACTAGACCCGCTTCATGAAGCAGCGGCGTCAGCTCGCGGACGAACTGGACCAAGTTTTCCTTATCTTTCGTATAAACATTTTCAAAGTCTACATTAATGCCCTGCAAATGATAAAGCTCTGCAAATGCAAGCAGCTGCTGGATCATATGAAAACGCGTCTCTACAGTCGCAAGCGCCGCGCTCGTCCGATCAGGCTCAAACCCGTTGCTGAAAAGCGCCCACACTTGCATCTTCTGCTCTTTGGCCCATTTTACATACACGGGATCAGCTTTGCCTTTAATTGTGCCATCCTCATCCTGAAGCTCAAACCAGGTTGGACTGACGACATTGACGCCTTGCATTTCCGGAATGGTGGCTGGATCTGGCTTGCGTTGATATACAGCCTCCCATGTAAGATTGATTTTGCTGCCCGTAACTTTCCATGCGACAAAATCCGTTTCATTATCGCTAGGCGCAATTTGCTCCATGCTGGCGAGAGCCGTATTATCCTTAGCCATATACCCAGGATGCCCATCCGGTCCCTGCACGAGCAGCCAGCCATCGCTTTCCCCCCAAACTCTGAGCTTGCCCGCGAGTGGAACCTTCTCCACAATCGGCGCCCGAATCGTAGGCTCTGTCCGTATGGCCGCCCCTTTTTCCCGCTTCGCTTCCGCCAGTTGAATAGCCTCACCCGACTGAAGCAAGGTGACAACGCCTGAATCTGCAACATACTCCGTCTGCAGGCCATAAAGCTCCTCAATCGGCGTTATTGGAATATAAACGACATCATCCTGCACCTCAGCTGTAATCGTCAAGTCAAACGGCTTGCGGTTCACGGTCGCTGTCAAGGAATTTGTCTGCAAACGCAGCACCTTATTCGCTGTTGTCAAAATAATCGATCCGCTATCCGCTTCATAGCGTATAGGTTGGTCTGCTCCAAGCACCTGCTGAAGCACAGGAAGCGGCAGCTTCACCTCGTTATTTTCAATAATGGCACCTTGCTTCATTACTTCGCCATGAACAACGATTGGATTTTTCACCCCATAATCGGGATCCATTTGTTTAAAATTAGGAATGTAGCGATCGTATACAAACCAACCCCCACCTGCTGCCAATATAATGATAAAAAAGAGAAGCATATTCCGAGCCCCACTGCTCTTGCGGCGACGAGGAGTTCGGCGAAGCATAGTTTCCAAGCGTATCTCGCTCCTTTATAAAAGACGAAAGCGTGCATATCCGCGGTTGAACGCTTCCCTGCACGCCATCATTTTGTTAGGTTTCATTCATTCTTGATTGTTCGTTCTTATTTCTTAGCTGCCGCACAGGTAGAGCAGGAACCGTAAATTTCCATTCGATGCCCTTGCACGATAAAACCGGTCTCCTGCGATGCGACACGCTCCACCTCAAGCAACGGCGGGTATTCAAAATCAACAATTTGGCCACAGTCATTGCATATGGCATGATAATGCTCCGATGTATCCGCATCAAAGCGGCTGGAGTCATCCCCATATGTCAATTCCTTAACAAGCCCCGCTTCTACAAATAACCGTAGGTTATTATATATGGTCGCCACGCTCATGCTTGGAAAATTAGGCGACAGTGATTTATAAATTTCATCGGCTGTCGGATGAGTCATCGATTCCATTAAAAAGCTTAAAATGGCATGACGCTGCGGGGTCATACGGACACCATTCATTTTTAATTGCTGCAATGCTGCATTAACGGCTCCCATTCCCCTCACGCCTTTCGTTAGTAGTTAAAGCTATTGTACGTGTTATCAAAATGATTTGTCAATGAATGTGGTTATTGCTCCGCACCGGCATACTGTATGGCAATACTGTTATTAGCATTAATTTGTAAACGGTATTGCCCGTCTCCAACCTTACCCCGTACTGTTTTTTTGCTCACTTCGAGCGGCAAATTCGTCGTAATCGCGCCAAAAGTGACTGATCCATACACCGTGTAGCTGCCATACTGCGGGACAGTCAGCTTAATTTCCCCTACGGAGCTATCGACATCCCAGTCACCCCCGACTACCGAGCTCGCCAGCTCGATGCCGCCATTTAAGGTTGCAGCCTTAACGGAGCCGCTCGCTTCATTAATGTTGATTTTCCCATTTTTCGTATCGGCTTCTATATCTCCTGAAATGCTTGTCATCTTCAAAGCCCCATTGGTCGCTTCTGCAAAAACATTACCTGTAATAGATGCTGCGGTAACAGCCCCATTTAATAAGGTTATACTCGCATCACCCGTTATATGACGAAGCGTAATCGTACCATTATTTGCTTTTGCCTGAATGCTGCCATTTATTCCTTCTGCTAAAATTTCTCCTGTATCGCTGGAGAGCTCCACACCTCCGGGAGCATCGAGGTTTTTAATTTTAATCGGCCCATTATCGGTATGCACGAGTACAGAAAGCTGTCTCATCGGCTGTTCATCCTTCTGCTCCTCCACTTGTTCTGGCGACTGCTCGGGAGTAGGAGTTATTGATGTCGTGTTTGAAGCAGAGACTTGCTCCACGTTATTAGACGAATTAGACGAGCTTGGATCTGGCGTACTGCTCTCCTGTGCAGCTGGATCGTCCGACTCAAGATCGAGATCAGGCTCGGCAATTTCCTCTACTTGAACATTCGGCAAACGCGGCACGGTTACGGTAATATTGATACGCGGTTTGCGCGTTCCATTGTCGCCGTAGCTGCTGCTTTTGGCCTGCAAGGTAATTTTCTCACCACTTGATGACGCCTCAATCTTCGCTTTGTCGGCCATTTTATCAGCCTCAGCTTGATCATCGATATCAACCCATACCTCGGTATCTATACTGATATAATCATTATTCCCGCTTTGAAGCGTCACTGTTCCATTCACATTGTAAATCTGAATAGCTGTCGTCTTTTCTTCCATCGGAACGACCAGCACTTCTTTCTGATAATGAAAGCCTTTTTCCTCGCCGTAATCCTGTGCGCCATTCAGATCGACATATTGATCAATCCAGCGAAAAGGCAAATCTGCATATTGCGTTACCAAGAAACCAAAGCCCGCAATGACAACCGCTGCCATGCTTCCGATAAAATCAAGCCGCAATTGCTTTCGCGTCCGCCGCTGCAATAGGCTGTAGGCAACGAGCTCTCCTCCCAGACATATAAACAGCGCAGGCCACCAATAACGCATGAGCGCAAAAACATTGCTGCTGTGTATTTCATCCCACAACAGCAATCCACCTGCAGCTGCAATAAATAATGCAGCGGTGAAGCTTCCTAGCCGAAACACCGCTGCCAGCCGTTGACGCAAAACTAAGCCTACCGCAAGCAGACCTAGAACAGGGCCTACCGCATAATTCGCCGCTTCGTCAAACCAAGTGAACAGCGTGGTCGGCTGCCTAAGCATCAGCAGCAGCATAAGCAAAATGCCTGCCACCATAATGAGTATGCCATCCCTAAGCTTTAAACCGGGCTGCGTTTCCGTTCGCCGATCCAAACTTTGCAGTGCATCGTAGACGCTAATAAAATAAAATACAGGCAGCGCAAGCCCTAAGTAAACAATAAGCAGTAAATGCTTCGCGCCATCGGCATCCGCCAGACGGACAATGGTCCCGCCATCAAGCAAAATACCAGCGGCTAGCAGCAGCCCTCTCGTATATTCTCCTGTATATAGATGTCCCGCTCCCGGCCATAGAAAGGCCAGCAGCACCGTAAGCAGTCGACTTTTCCTACGTCCCGTTTTCATCCCTTGCTCCTGCAAAACATGTCCTCCGTATGTGCAAGTTTATTGCTTATTATTGTACCATAGATGCCCGCCTGACAAGACTTTTGCTTGAAAATGTAAAAAAAGAGCCGTCCAGCTTATGGACAGCTCTTACTTGGTTGGCATCAATCAACTTCCATGTTGATTATGCTTATTTAAGCTTGCTGCAGACGCTCCAGCAGCATTTTGTTAACCATTGCCGGATTCGCCTTGCCTTTTGTCTCTTTCATAATTTGGCCGACCAGGAAGCCGATCGCCTTCTCCTTGCCTGCACGGAAATCCTCGACCGATTGCGGGTTCGATTCAATAACTTTATCGACGATGGCAATGATTGCACCCTCATCGCTAATTTGTACAAGGCCCTGCTCTTCTACGATTTGCTGCGGCAGCTTGCCGGATTCCAGCATTTCCTTAAAGACGGTTTTGGCGATTTTACTGCTGATCGTGCCTTTCTCCAGCAACCCGATCATTTCTCCAAGCCCTTGTCCGGTAATTTTCACATCGGACAGCTCCAGGCTGTTCGAGTTCAAATAACCGAGCAAATCGCCCATAATCCAGTTGGATACAGCTTTCGCATCCTTCGTATAGGATAAGCTTGCTTCGAAAAAGTCTGCCATTTTCTTAGATGCCGTAATAACATCAGCATCATAGGAAGGCAAGCCGTAATCGCTTGTATAGCGGGCTTTACGTGCATCCGGAAGCTCAGGAATCGACGCTTTGACGCGTTCTTTCCACTCTTCGTCGATATAGAGGCGAACCAAGTCAGGATCCGGGAAATAACGATAGTCATGCGACTCTTCCTTGCCGCGCATTGAAATCGTTTTGCCCTGCGCCTCATCCCAGCGGCGAGTTTCTTGAACAACCTTATTGCCGCCGTCCAGCACTTCGGCCTGACGCCATTGCTCATATTCAAGACCACGCTGAACACCGCGGAAGGAGTTCATGTTTTTCAGCTCAGCGCGCGTGCCAAGCTTCTCTTGTCCATAAGGACGAAGGCTGATGTTTGCGTCGCAGCGCAAGCTGCCCTCTTCCATTTTCACATCCGATACTTCGCAGTAAAGCATAATCGCTTTCAGCTTCTCTAAATAAGCTTTCGCTTCCTCAGGTGTACGAATGTCTGGCTCGGAAACAATTTCAACGAGCGGCGTGCCGACACGGTTAAAGTCAACGAGCGAGGCATAACCTCCATCAACGTGAGTCAGCTTGCCTGCATCCTCTTCCAAGTGCAGACGGGTAATGCCAATTCGTTTCGTAACGCCGTTTACTTCAATATCAATCCAGCCGTGCTCGCCGATAGGCTGATCAAATTGCGAAATCTGATAAGCTTTAGGTGAATCGGGATAAAAATAGTTTTTACGGTCAAATTTGCTGACATCAGCAATTGTGCAATTGAGCGCCATCGCCGCCTTCATTGCGTATTCAACCGCCTGCTTGTTCAGCACCGGCAGCACGCCGGGATGACCGAGGCAGACCGGGCAGGTATGCGTATTAGGCGGAGCTCCGAAAGCGGTGGAGCAGCCGCAAAAAATCTTGCTGTTGGTGTGCAGCTCAACGTGCACCTCCAGCCCGACTACCGTTTCATATTGAGTCGCTTCAGACATCGTTAATCCTCCTTAGAATTTTGCTGGGCGAGGTTACTTCGGTGGCATAAAGCATGATGAAAAAGATGCTGCGCTGCGTGAAAAGGTTGACTTTCGATCGCTGTTGCCCAATCTTTTTCTGAAAATATAGGAAAGGATATTATTTTTCCATCCTTTCTCTATATTCCACCCTCGAAACGGTAGCTTTGCCGCCAGAGGACGGCGACAGCCGTTTACGCTTGATCAATCCCGCTCAGCGGTAATATGATTGGGCAAGACGAACGCTTGCGCTTCTACAGTTCAACCTTTTCACTCCGCTTGCCTTTTTCATCTAGCTTCTATGACAGCAAAAAAGTAAATATCGCGTCGCAAGGTTGAATATATTAGAGCTGCGGACGCAGCTTATGGAATTCGGTATTTTGCTCGAAGGCATGGGCCGCGCGCAGAACCGTCGACTCGTCGAAGGCTTTGCCGATAATTTGCAATCCGATTGGCAAGCCTTCCGCTTGGCCGCAAGGAATGCTGATCGCCGGAACGCCTGCAAGGCTGACCGGAATCGTGCAAATATCGTTCAAATACATCGTCAGCGGGTCGCCGACCTGCTCGCCGAGCTTGAACGCTGCTGTTGGGGCAGTTGGTCCAATGACGACATCGTATTTTTCAAATACTTGGTCAAAATCCTGTTTAATGAGCGTGCGCACTTTTTGCGCTTTCAAATAATACGCATCATAGTAGCCGGAGCTAAGCGCATACGTTCCCAGCATAATACGGCGCTTAACTTCTGGACCGAAGCCTTCGCTGCGCGATTTGCGGTACAAATCAATCAGGTTCGCCGGGTTGTCTGCACGGACGCCGTAACGAACGCCGTCGAAACGAGCCAGGTTGGATGAAGCTTCAGAAGACGCAAGCAAATAATAAGCCGCAATAGCATATTCGGTATGCGGCAGCGAAACCTCTTCCCATGTTGCGCCAAGGCTCTCATATACTTTCAGTGCATTCAAAACCGCTTCCTTAACCTTTGGATCGACGCCTTCTCCCAAATATTCCTTCGGTACCGCAATGCGCAAACCTTTGACATCTCCGGTCAAGGCAGACGAATAGTCAGGAATGCTTACGTTCGCAGAAGTCGAATCTTTTGCATCATAGCCAGCAATGGCTTGCAGCACAAATGCGGAATCCTCAACATTTTTAGTCAAAGGACCGATTTGGTCAAGCGATGAAGCGAAAGCAACTAGACCAAAACGGGAAACAAGGCCATACGTTGGCTTAAGACCGACAATGCCGCAATAAGCTGCTGGCTGACGGATCGAACCGCCCGTATCGGAGCCAAGCGAGAAGTAGACTTGGCCTGCCGCAACGGAAGCTGCGGAAGCACCGCTGGAGCCGCCCGGCACATATTCCGTATTCCACGGATTGCGAGTCGGATAATAGCTGGAATTTTCATTGGAGCCGCCCATCGCGAACTCATCCATGTTCAGCTTGCCGATCGTGATGGATTGAGCCGATTTCAGCTTGCTGACAACCGTTCCATCATAAATCGGATTGTAGTTGTCTAGAAACTGGCTGGCACATGTTGTGCGCAAGCCTTCGGTAACGATATTATCTTTAATTCCAGCCGGAAGGCCGAAAAGCAAGCCTCGTTCAGCACCTGCTTGAAGCTGCTTGTCCAGCTCCGCTGCATGCTGGCGAGCTCCCTCTTCATTAAGCGTAAGGAACGCTTGAATGGAAGCTTCTGTTGCTTTAATACGAGCAAAGGATTCATCAACCAGTTCAGTGACGGAAAGCTCCTTTTGGCTCAGCTTGTTATGTACATCCTGAAGACGCAAATCAAACAGTGACAAAACATGTTCCTCCCTTCAATATAAAAGCGCAGCAAGCATTTATGGCTATCGCGCTAGATCATGCGGACTATTCCAATACAGCTGGCACTTTAATTTGGCCGTCTTCTTCATCAGGTGCGTTGAGCAGCACCTTCTCGATCGGCAGCGATTCATGCGTTACATCCTCGCGCGTCACATTCGTAATCGGCAGCACATGGCTGGTCGGCTCGACGTTTTCCGTATCAAGCGAGTTCAGCTTTTCTGCATATTTTAAAATCGCATTAAGCTGCTCGGTGAATTTATCCTTCTCCTCGTCAGACAGCTCAAGGCGAGCCAAATTCGCAACATGCTCGACATCTTTAATCGTAATGCTCATGAATGTTCCTCCCCCTTCTTAAGCCTGCAATCATTCTTTCTATTATAGCCTAGAATCACATTTTGACAAAGTGCGCAAACGAGGGCTTGCGCGCTTCTGTTCTGCAATGCCCATTAACAGCAGACGACCCTCCCGCACCTGGCGGAAGGGTCATCTCGCAGAAGCTTATTAGATCCACGCTTTCAAATTAACCTGCCTTATAAAATCCTTCTGGCTTTGGCCTTCAGCGGCAGCTGGCTCAACTTCCGGGGCAGACTCCTCGCCTCTCATTATACGCATAAACAGCTCTTCATTATGAGTAGCCAGCGCAAAGTCGATCAGCGATTCGCGTTCAATGCGGTCAACCTCTTCCTGAAGCAAAACATCCTCCAGCTCTACATCTTCATCTGGCAGCAAAAAATTGCGATTGGCGGCCGGAACGCGTACCACGTAGTCAAATACGTTGTCGGCATTGCGATCGTAAGCAATTATATAACCATATTCCCCTATGGGAAGATTTTGCTCAAAATGATCAGATATAATAATTACCTTAGCTCCCAAACTAAGCATCGTCTTCACTCCTGTCTATCGGACGCTAACCTATAACTATTATCCTACTAAAAAATAGTAGCGGTGTCCAATAGGGATTGAAAGTGTCCCTTGCCAGCTGCGAGCCAACAAAAACAGCGAGTGAAGAAGCGTCACTCATTTCGATTCAAATTACGGTGATTACGGTGTTTACGGTGTTTGCCCTTGTCTGGATAGTCCGTAGAAAAAAAATTCCACGAGCTGCTCCAGGCTCAGCATGTTTCCACCTACTTGATCCGAGGCTTCCCAATGCCGACTGAGCTCATTTTTAAACATTGTAAAATAAAGCATCATCATCTCTTCGCTAATATCAGAATGAATATAGCCCTCCTGCTTGCCCATCGCAACAAAACGCTTAAAAAAAGGCACGACCTTCCGTTCATTATACCGGTCCATTAAACTTACGAATTCAGCTTGCCATTTTGGCGCAGTGTTTTGGCATTATTGTTGGTTTTCGATATTTTTTCAGGCTGTCTTGCTAATTTCACCGCTTCAACAAGCAATTTTTATGCAAAGCGGAAAATCAATCGAGCTGTATTTATAGCCACCCATGTTCATATTGTGGCAGTTTCGCTGTTGCTGGACACGGCAGTCGTTTATGCTGTCAGCGTTTGGCTCTACACAATCGTAGGCGCATTCATTGTAAATGCTCTAATTGGCAAGCATACACAGCTGTTCGTTGCAGGCCTGCTATTATCTATAGGGATAGGCGTTATGCCTATGCTGCCACACTTAGAGCCCTATATGCTCATTATTTTTTTGCTGTTCATGCTGAAGGTGCTGTTTAGCTTCGCTGTCGACCATTATGGCAAAGCCTTGCAGCATTCGGGTAGCTAATCATGAGTCATTCCTACCATGTTGTCAGACTTGCCAAGTCAGATAAGGAATCCTTCCTTTCTGTCATGGGCAGTGCCTTTACAGAAGACCCATTATTTATCTATATATTTGGTAATCCAAAGCTCAATAATCGAGCAAATAAAAGCATACAGGCCTTCTTGTCTTTTATATTTGATAAAAGCTTCCTTCTAAATGAAGAAATATGGGGTATATACAAAAAAGAAAGCTTGCTTGGCGCATACGTCATTGAGACGCCGCACAAAAGCAAGCTTCAACAAATAAATGGCGGATTGCTGCTGTTAGGAAGGCTGCTTCCTTTATTAACACGTATATCACGTAAATCGCTGGGCCAGCTTAATGCCTATATGCGAGTCACCCGCACCGCTGCACCAGCCCTGCCGCATCACTACCTTATTATGATTGGCGTAAAGCCCGATGCTCAAGGTACAGGAATTGGGAAAGCTCTGCTGCTGCATGTATTAGAAACAGCGCTCGCGGACGATTATTCGCATGGCGTAGCTTTGGATACAGAAAACGTCGATAATGTAAATTTATATCGCCGTTTTGCCTTTGCATTAAGCCAGAAATTACAAATCGGTCATTTGCCTGTCTATTGCATGTTTTATCAAAAAGGACAGCGAATCTGAGCGGACATATTAAGCCAGAATCATTGCCATGATAGACTTATTTGCCACCACATTATTGCTGTTTTCCCCTGCTGAACCAGTTCCATACGGGCTCTACATCGTTATGGTCAAGAACAGCTACACTGTAATCACTCGCATTTCCCATCGTGCGCACACCTAAAGATACTAAACCTTTTCGCTGCTGCCCCCAGCTGCGTTTCACCTTCATGGCGACAATTTGCGGCCGGCGTACCAGGTAGGTGATTCTTGCCAAATTACGCCGGCGCATTGTTAATTGGCCGTTTTCCAGTCTTACTCCAGCAGCTTTATGGCAGGCCCGTCTCCATAAGTAAACAATCGGGATAAGCATCAGCGACCATAGGGCGGCTGTACCCCAGAATCCGAATGCGGCGCCGCAGAGGAGAAGAGCGACCGCAAGCTCGATGCGCATATAATAAAGCAAGGCCCGCTTAGGGGCGTGTGCGTTTATCTCCATTAGCTTCATCTGGGGCACAAAATGGCTAATCACATGCTCCAGCTCCTTTACTGGCACAAAAGGATGAAGCATGAGCTGTTCGTTTTTGTCAGACGAGACAACTTGAAGCTTAATTTGGGCATAACCTATCATTTGCCGGAAGATGCCCTCCTCAATGAGGACGGATTGTACCTTGTTCGGATCAAATAGATAAGCTTTTTTGTCCAGCATACCGTATGATACCGATATTCGCTTACCTTCACGATGAACGGCGAATCCGCTGTATTTAATAATGTACAAAATAATTGATAGCGCCCAAGCCGCTGCCAATGCGCAAATTGCGGCGACAGCAATGCCGATGATGACATAGCCGGGCACCAAGCTTTTCGATTCCGCATACAGCATTTCAAATATTCGCATAGGAGCAAATTTCTCCAGAAAATCATCAGCAAAAGAATAAATACCCGCAATAAAAGCGAGCGCAAGACCTAAATTCATAGAAGTGGCTGCTGCCAGCAGCAGCTGTCCGATAGTCAGGCGAAAATACGCGCTATCTCCCGATTTAGATGATTGCTTGCCAGAGCTGGAATGATGGTTAAAAGCTTGCCTTGCTCCCGTTTCTAGTTCCGAAAGGCCGTTTGCGCTATAGTTCAAGCCGCCTAACTCGCTATTGGCTGAAACGCCATGGGCACCTTCTATCGGAACTGCGCTAGCTCCATGCTTCGAGGTGTCGACGTCTTTATCCAGCCTGATTATGCGCTTGCTATCGTCTGCCTGATGAGCAGCCCTTTCTACCGTTTCGTGCTGACGGGACAGCAGTTGCTGGCGAAGCTGCTCTGCATCTCGTACAGTGAGCGCTGGCAATATGCCATCTGCTTTTTTTCCTCCACCTGGCGTTTCAATTTTGAGCTCCGCAACACCAAGAATCCTCTGCAGGAATGGCTGCTCCACATTGACCGAGTGTATGCGTGCATAATAAATCGTCTTCTCATCCTTGAATAATACGCCTTTTCGAATGACAATGCGGTCTGCTTCTGGTGTGTAGGTGAAGGTTCGCCATTCTAGAAAGCCAAAAAACAAAGCGAGGACAATTAATCCCACGGCTCCTGCATACCAATACCACTCCAGCCCAAGAAATCCCGATTTTCTAAGCAGCGTAATAATAATAAGCGGCAATAGTCCTTTAACAAACTGGAACAGCGTAAAAATAACAAATACTTTGTGCAGTCTTCGCGGATTATTCATGCTGATCATCCACTTTCGCAAGCTGTCCGATTTTGCGTTTCAACTCCTCGGCTTTCTCCAGCTTGAGCCCTTTAATGCGATGAATCGTGGCTGCCGTTACAACTGCTACGCTCGCCAGCTTAAACTTTCGCATAAGCGGTCCGCTTTCAAGCTCTACATGCTGGACACGAACCATGGGAACGAGCACATTTTTAATAATGATTAGCCCGTATTGCAGCTCAAGCTCTTCCGCAAACAGTTCGTATTGGAATCGACGGTAGCGAAGGCTTGGCACTACCCAAATATCCAACATGCTATAAACCGTAACGACCCCAAGTCCGATCCATAACGGAATAAGCGTCCACTCTTTCGATAGAGCCAATATCCCATAACCAAATACGATTAAGAAACCAATTGCCGCTGCAATTGCCGCCTCAATCCGGATTAATTTTACGTAATCCTTATCGACCCTCTGCGTTAAAGCCCGATTCATTTCTAGTCCCCCTATGGCAATACAATTAGCTGTTCTTTCGTTCGTGTAAGCTGGCGAGGAGCTCCATCTGTAATGACATAGCTGTTCTCTACTCCAACAACTCCCTGGCCGGGAAAAGTAAATTTCGGCTCAACTGCAAGCACCATTCCGGGAGCAAGCGGCAGATCGAAGCCGCGGGCCAGTACAGGCCATTCGTCTATTTCAAGGCCAATGCCATGTCCAAGAAACTTTGCTTGATCAAGGCCATAACCCATATAATGCGCAGAAAGCCCCGCAGCGGCCGCTTGATCAAGCGAAGCGATATAAAGCCCTGAGCATGGCGTCCCGGAAACCATCCCTTTTTCCGCTGCGCGCATCATTTCCTCCGACGTTCGGTAAGCATGAGCAAGCTGCTCTGAAAGCTCTCCAATAACCGCAGTACGCGTCTGATCAATAATGTAGCCGTCAATACAGCAGCCCACATCAATAAGTATCGGCTCATTGCGTCCGATGACTTTGCGGCTGACGCTTTGCGGAGAAGCAGCCCCTAAACCAAGACCGCCTGCCGGACCGTCAAAATAAGTAGGTACCGCTGCAGCAGCTCCTGACGTCACCATCCCTGTCGCTACCTCCTGATTGTAGCCGCGCATGCGCATCAAGCCGATATGCCCGCGGAGCCGAAGCTCATATTCCACTCTGGCTATCCAGGCCAGCTCTGTAATGCCCTCTTTCAACACATTCAAAGCTTCGCCTAATGCCTCATCTACAGCCTGCGCCGCAGCTTCTATTCGCTTGATTTCCCAAGGCGATTTAATCATCCTCTGTCCTCTAATAAGGGCAGAACCATCCACTAGTTCGCCTGCCCCAGCCGATTGCAGCAGCTGGTTAAGCTTTATATAGGTTTGTGCTGGAAGTACATCAAGATCCACAGCCACAGTAGCAGAAGCGCCCGCCTTAAACAATTGCGGAAACCGCTCCGCAAGCGTTTGTCCGAATTGGCGGAATGAGCCTAATGGCTCTACAGCAAACAGCGTCTCCAGTCTTGCACGCTCCAGGCTGCGTTTGACGAAAAATACGGGCGCGCCTTCGGCTGGAACAAAAGCGTAACCATTTTGCATCGAGCCTGTGTAATAATACAAATCTATATTTTGTGTGAGCAGCATGCCGTCAATCGCCTTCTTGCCCATCTCCAGCTGAAGCTTGCTTATCCGCTCCTGAACCAAGTCATCCGGTATGTCTCTCGTTATCGTCGTCTTATCCATCGTTGTGCTCAACTCCCGAAATCATTTATCCCTCCCCTTCATTAGAACAATTTTACAAATGGCAGTCAACTGCAAGGCAGCTGCCGCAAGCATTTTTATGATCAACATCTCCTTTATACGGTTAAAAATCAAAAGTCAGCTCGGACACGCTTTTAATTGTCCATTCAATTGGCTCAAGCGCTGTGAACACCCTTGGGTTCATAACCTTAATGATCATGACAACACCTGGTCGGCGCAGCGTAGCTTCATAGCTGTATTGCGAATTTACGTATTGATAAGGAAAAGCATGCTCACCGTTAATGACCTCGAAAACTAAAACTTTAACCGGATCGTGCAGGAAGGAGCTGCCGAGCGGCTTCCCTGCTGCATCAAGCTGCAGATTGCCTTGCAAATAACGGCTTGCTGCCGCTTCGGCTGCCACTGGATCTATGCGGACGATACCGTCTCCTAGCGCAGTTTTATCGATCTGCTGTGCAGCCGCATGAACGGCACGGTTCAACGCATGCTTGCCCTGGAAAAGCGTCTTCATCGCAATTTCCTCATCTGTCTGCATAACGTGCAGCATGAGCCAGATTGTCATCATCAGCACAATGATTGTCAGCTTATACATAGCATAACTCCCTGTCGCCTGTTCACCCATTTAGTCATTCAGCTTTACAAGCGCCCTAATAGGGCTTTAATTGCCTTTTTTCAAGGTACATATTCGCTCATTTTGATGCCTGTAGCGCGAAGCCTGCCATTTTCATGAGGCGGCTCCACGCCGATTAAGCGATCCAATTGAAACAGTCCCTCATAGGGATAGCTAAGCTGAACGATCAATCCTGTTCCTCGCAGCAAGGGCATAGCAAAATTCGTTGCCTGCTCGCCATTATCGGCCGCTACCTCAAAAATCAGCGCTTCCGGCTTCATTCCGAACTTCGCCAGACGCTGCCGCGACTGCTCAAGCATCTCTGTACTGATGTAGCCATACTTGCCGCTCGCCCCGATTTCCAGCAAATAATCAACCTCCTGCTGCAGTACAGCCTGCCGTACAATCAGCACATGTTTATAAATAGGCGAGAACATCAGCCAGCATAAAATCGTTGAGAATAGCACAAATACCAAAATGCTCTTCATGGGCTCATCGTCCTTATATAGCTGCTTGTGGCATCACCGGAGCGTTCGAGCTGTTTTTTCATTCCTTGATCCCCTTCTGCAGCTCCAGAGTAAATCATAACAATCGTCACAAGCAGCAAAATGGCTGCCAGCAGGCTCCTCATCGCCTTCCCCCTCTCCTTGCCGCTAACACTGGCCATAAACCCTACTGCAGCAGCTTGCTGATTTTTTCATTGGCAGCGTCTCCTTGCGATTGGATTTGGCTGCTGGTGCCAGTCGTATCCTTAGCAATAATGCCGTTGAAAAGCAAAATAACGACAACTAGCAGCATGACGGTCATTAAAATATTGCGCATTGCGAATTCACCTCCTTGTTATGCGGGCGTTTCATCCTCCTCAGCCCAATGATGCAAACAGCTTCTGTCCCTCCATCACCCATGGATAAATAAAAACTTGAAACGTATATAAAATAGGAACTCCCGCAAGCATAAAGAGCAAATACGACGCTGTCTCCTTGCGGCTGTCTTTGGCAAGCTCCAGCTTCTCCTTGTACTCCTGAATACGGTCACGCAAAAGCATATAATACTCCTGGCTGTCATCAATGCGAAGCGAATCAATGGTCTCTACAAAGCTCATGCCGTCATCCGTTCCCATTCTAAACTTGAATTGGCGCAATGCCTGTTCGGCATCGTGATACCATTCTCCGAGCAGCCGCTCCAAATCGCCGCGAAGCGTTCTCGTATACGGGATGCAGCGTGTCAGCTTCGTATGAATATGCAGTGACGAATCAGCCAAATAAAGCAATTGATTGCTCATTACATAAATTTCCTTGGTCATGCGCTCCGATCGAAGCTTGCGCAGCATCCGAAGCCATGGCAAATCCCAAAGCAGCAAAATCCAGCAAAAAACGAGCAATGCGGTTAAATAGGCCATAATGCTGTCCTGACCCTGACCCGCACTTACAGGTACACAGATAGAAATAATTATTAGCCCTACAATAAGCAGCAATTTGCGAGCAGCTACGTACCAACCGGGGTCTACTTCCACTCCGCATCCTGCGAGCAGCATTTCCCGGTCGACATATGACTGTTGTTCCCTTGAGAGCTTAAGCTTGCTAAGCCATCCATCCGGTATTTTTCTTGACCGCCATTTGATTCCAGTGAGATGCAGCCAGCGAGGCTTCTTCTGCGGCAGCAGCCTGAGTATAGCGGCCACTGCAATAAATCCAAATATAAACTGGGCCGCAATTGCTCCTATACGCGCGCCGATTTCGACCCAATGATGCATCGCAGCCTTGTCTCCTTTCCTGCCTGCACATACGTAATGCACAGCAGCTTACATTTTTTTTCGAGATAGCCATAGTCCCATTAAAAAGGAGCCAAAAATGAGCAGCAGCGCATTTAAAAGCATATCTCTGCCCTTCGCGTCCAGAACATAATAATAGTAGGCATTCTGCTCGTTATAATGCATATTGATGCCAATAAATAAAGCCAAAAACAACATCGGCGTAAAATTGGCAATGCGGATTTCCAGCAGCCGATTCCGCTCCTGCTCATTCGCTCGCCGTGCTTTGCGCATATCCGTCAGCAAATCTTTGAGGCCATCTGCCATCGGCACGCCTTCAGCAAGCGCAACGCGCAAAATATTAGCGAAGTAATCCGCCCACGTATGCCCAAGCGATGCAGCAAAAATCCGCAAACTCGCTTCATCATCACCGCGGACAGACAAATTGCGATATAGTTGCTCAAAAACGGCTTTCATCGGGCCGAGCAGCCTTCTTTCATCAACCGTTCGCTGCAGCGCTGCCCTCACCTGTACCCCGCCGTTCACTAAATAACACTGATAAAACAGCTCAATGGCAGGTAAAAATTCGACCTGTGTCTGCATTTGACGCTGGACGAGCAGCGCCCGCAGCACCGTATATGGCAAACAGCCCAGTACAACCCCGAACAGCAGGGTGCCTTTTATCGTCTGAAAAAACAATCCGCCAGCGGCCAGCCCAATCAGCAGCAGCAGGCCCGATAAGCATAAAAATGCCAATGGCTGCAGCTTGATCTGGAGCGCCTCTAATAAATCGGCAAGCGGACGATAGAGCTTGTCCATCCGCTGCAGTCGCTGCTCCAGAAGGTGGCGGAAGCGCCCTCGCTGCCGATAGGCTAGTCTAGCTAACCGCTCATGCCTCTCCATCCACAAGATAAGCAAAGCAGCAACCATAATAAACAGGAACAAAAATAGCAGTGCACCGCCTCCAAGCACATACAGCCTAGTCAAAAAACAAACCTCCCCTCGCCAGCTTCTTCATAGCTCGCTGCGAAGGCCGCTGCGGATATTGCCACTGCTCCAGCGCTTCATCATAAACGGCCCAATCCCGTACTTTCACCTCGTTGTCCGCCCAGCCTATTTCAGCAAGGCGCGATACGACGCGCCGCCCTCTGATGTTGCGCATTTCAATTCCAATCTCCACCACATATTCGGCTATCCGTTTCGTCAGTCGTTCCGGGTTCATGCCGCGCCCATCCAGCATGCACATATCGGTTTTAGAGGTCGCTATAGGTTTTTTGCAGGCGACAAAGGTTGATGCATCAGTATTTCCGGCGTTTTATGAGGTCGTTTAAGATCGCCAAGAATCGTTATGATTCGAACTGTTTTGTGGGTATGATGTGGGTAATTAAAAGCCTCCAGTGTTGAACGCTGGAGGCTTTCTTTTATTCTATATTTATTATTTTCGTTAGATTTGGGGTAGTAGCTTTGACCTTTACAGGCAGTTTAATCCCTCTTTCTATTACTGCTGCTTTCATAACGGTTCCTAAATACTCTTCATCTACTAAAAACTTTATCTCTATCTCTATCATTGCCGCAACCTCCCATGATGGTATAATTTAGTTTAAAGAATTTCATTTGAAAGGAGCCTGGTCCCGTGGCTTCCCTTGAATTGGGGGAAAGCCGCCTGCGCGAACACTTGAAGCGGGTAAAAATGTCACAAGCTGCACTGGCAAGAGCGATAGGAGCAGACCGTCAATTCATTCAGCAGATACTAAAGAAAGAGCGGTTCTTTTCCTATCAGCAAAGCTTGATCGTAGCCCACATGCTAGAGTGTCGATCCGACGAACTGTATTTTTACACCATAAGAGGCGGGCGGACAGAGTAGATTTTCTACTCTCCCATGGGAAAAAGTAATACACGGGTATTACATATTTATTCGTAAAAAAACCAGCACAAAGCACACCTGATAAACAAGTCATCAGTAATGTTTCGCGCTGGTATCCGCTCCGGCGTCTCTCCATTCGGCTTCCCAACCCACAATATGCAATTTACGATGGAATTTTGATCCGGTCATCCATCACCATCCGGCGCAGATCCATATTAAGCACAATCGACGTTGTTTGCGTACGGAAGTCTTGCCCTGTCACTAACGTATCCATGTCGATGATTTCCAGCCCCATGTGTAAGGACTCAAAATACGTCTTAAAATCTCCCCGCATAAAATCAATCATGTCGTTAAGGAAATCGTCATAACTGCCACGCCTCACTTCTCGATGAAGGAAATACAATTCAAAATTAGTGAAACTGGCGATGTAAACCAATGTAACCTTTTTACCGCGAACTTTTAGAATTGTCTCATCCGGCCCTCTGCCTGACCACTTTCGTTTCATAGCTGCAAAGTGGGTGCTTGCTACGGATTCAAAATCTGAAATTCTCATGATGCCATAATGTCATCCTTTTATATTATCTATCTCTATATGTGTATTTTGTTTCCCTTCGTTTTACATTTTTAATATAGCATAGGGAGTTACTACCTTATTGTCGTTTGGTGTCGAACGGCTCCTATATTTCGAGACTAGTCAAGGAATTTCTTGACTTGTATATAGGACAATTGTATAATTATCTGCTCAAAAAAAAGACCGACCCCCTTTTATAGGGAATCAGTCCTTTTTTATCAAATGTTCTACCAAATGGAGTTTGCTATTTATTACATTCGCAGTAACTCCGTTTTCAAAAAAAGCTGTGTTTCCAAACCTTTCAACCTTTACAAATTCAATATGGCGGATATTTACAAGAATGTTGCTATCCAACATCTTAAAGCCAAGGGGCATAAAAATTTGCTTGCAGGCATCCAGTGTTAGGATAACTGTAAAAGTGCCCTTTGCTGTATGAAAGCGCGGCACGCCATAATTTTTCTTAGGCTTAAATACGTCGATTTTTAAAATATCCCCTAATTTGAAGGTGTCAAATTGATCACCTTCCCGGAGCTCATTATCTTCCCATACTCGTTGCCCCAAAACTACCGTTTCCAAGTTCACAGTGTCCATAAGCTTCACACTACTTTAACAATTCCTTCGGCGCTGCTTGGCTGCCGATGAAAATTTTAAAGTTTTTGTCCTCTGCTGATTTCTTCGCTTCTTTAGCAAGCAAATCGGAAAGTTTACGCGCTAGTTTTTGTTTCATTCTCTTTTGCACCCCCAATCTGATGGTTAATAGCAACCAATGCCATCTGCGCCAAAAATGCCAGCGCAACTACATCTGATTGCAACAATATATTTAACAAAATTAGCACCAAGGGGATAAAACTCCCTCTCTGGAAAATCAGTAATGCGAATGCACTTAATAAGGTTAATACTATCACGGCTGCACTATTAAGGACAATATGCGGAATTATTGAGAGAAGGGCTGTCGAAACAACAAAGCAGCTGGTCAAGGAAAGATGGAGCCCACCTGTATAATGTCTCAGGACACAAAAGGCAAGCATGCCCAGCAACGTTGCGAGAAACGCGCCTGTCGCCCACCCTACGAATAAGGTGACTGAGGTTATAAGTGCATGATTTACCCAAAATCCGAGCTGATAGGCCATTACATTGACGGACACTTCGCTTTCCGGATCGGCCCTCTTTAAAGACAACGCTATTTTCCTAGAGATGTATTCAATCATCGTCTTCGCGCTGCCTCCTGCCTGATAAATAGTATAGTATGAGCAATGCCAATATTACCAACGGATAAGTATACATAACGGCATTGAAATGAACGGTAACATACAGGGACGCTGTAACAATAAGAGCAACGGATACTGTTGTTACGATAATCATCCTGTTTGTTCCGCTTAGAAATTTTTCTCTTATATCAAAGTCGTGAGGCGGAATGACAACAAAACCAAAACCAAAATTATAAAGCTTGAGGAATGCTCCAATAATCAAAGCTGTACTGTCAGTTAATATTTGAATGATCTCCACGCCCGAACCGCCTGTTCGAGCTGCTACGGATTCATCTACCCCAAACAGCGTTACCCCGTAATACACTGGTAATTGCACCGCCACAAAAACTCCAAAGCCCGCTGCTACCATCAGCGAAGCATAAAAGTATTTCAACTTTAACAGGTACCGACTGGACAATAAGAAAAGTATAATTTGCGCCATTATGTCCAGCACTGGCGAGAAGCCGAGTACAACCCTTATCAGGTAAGATGTACACGAGGAGAATGCACATAATAGCGCGATTAGATACTTATGCTCCCACAGGCTTTGTCGGTATATTTTGAACATCAGAACAACGACAGCCAGTGCGTCGAACATGCTCAATAAAAGAAAAAAAACTGTATTCATGCCGCCACCGTCTTCATACGAATTTTTAAAGCCGCAAAAATATTTTACAATTTCATCATTGCATGATGGCATATAAATTGGCAATACAGATTTATGAAAAATGAATATCATTCCAAGAACAGCGCACCTTAGCTAAAAAAGGAGCGTGAAATTATGATGAATCTCCCTACCGTGCCTATGGCTCCCATCACCTCGCCGGACATACCGACCGGCCCCGAGTGGGGCTATCAGATCAAATGGGACGGTGTAAGGACGCTTGTAAGGCTGGACGGTAAGGGTGGCGTAGAGATATTCAGCCGCAGGCTTGAACCTAAAGACGCCCGCTTCCCTGAAATCAGCAAGCTGCTTCAATCTCTGAGGATTGGCCCCTGTATGCTTGACGGTGAAATTGTTTATTTTGATGGCTCCCGTCCGAATTTCTCAAAAGTGCTGACCTCTGTCAACAAGAAGAAATATGACGAATCACTTATGTTTGTGGCGTTTGATATGCTCTATGATCGTGGACAGGACATCCGGCTTCTGCCGTTTCAAGAGCGCTACAATCGGCTTGTCAGTGCCATGCCAAAGGGTAATCCTCGCCTATTGGTCTCAGACCTACTCTCGGACGGTCCAGCTCTCTGGGAATGGCTTAACGGCCGAGAATGGGAAGGCATCATAAGTAAGCAGCTTAGCAGCCCTTATGTGGATGGCAAGCGCCATAAGGGGTATTGGCTTAAAAAGCGTAAAGAGGTTCGTATTGTCGCGGACGTGGTGGGAATCAAACTTAATGGGGGTTACGTATCCAGCTTGGTGCTTCGCTATGAGGGTCGTTACATAGGACATGTATCGGGATTGGACAATGCTTCTAAGCAGGTGCTGCAGAAATTCATGGAGCAGCATTCGGGAGAAAATCCGTTTGGTGGAAAAAAGAAATGGACCGATGTTGTTTGGCTCGCAGTACCCTTCCCAGCTCGTATAACTGCGCTTGAATTTACTGATTCTGGATTACTGCGTCAGCCTAAACTTCTTGGCTATGGCGCTGAATAAATAGAGCCGAAGTGAGTTAACCCTCCTTCGGCTCTTTTACGTATTCAATAATGTCTCCAGGCTGAACATCGAAATGCGCGCAAATCTTAAGTATAAGCTCCAGCGCTACATATTCGTTCTTCCCCATCTTGGCAAGCTGCGTTGTCCCCATGCCTAAAGCCTCGCGGAACTGTGTCTTCGTCATCTCCTTTTCAGTTAACAGCCTCCATAACGGTTTATACGATATAGCCATGCTTTCATCTCCATTCATCTTTTCCCACATTATAAACATTATATCTCACAAAGTAAATATATTATCTCAGAAGTATTGCTTTTATATCTCACATATGATATATTATATTCAGGAAGTGAGATAAACAAGCTTCCGAAAGAGGTGAACGAATTGAAAGATTGGGTTGGGCTCCTAACCGCAGTAATCCAACTGGTAACAGCGACCATGCTGTTTCGGTTAGCGGGAAAGGAAAAGAAAAAAGGAACCAAACGCAGCCACCGCGGCAAACGTAAATAGGTTCCCTCGGAGGGAGTTAACGGCTCCCTCCTCCCAATCTTAGCATAAGGCAAGGATAAAATAAACGGGAGGTAATGAAGATGAGGAAAGACGGACAACGGGTATACGAAATTACGATCAAGAAGCACTTTGGAAATAGTACGCGCAGTCAAACGGTGACAGCAAGAAATGAGGACGATGCTTTTCTAAAGGCTGACATTCCAGCCGGATACTGCTATGACGGCATCAAGCGCATTGGTTAATCAGGGGGCTACGGCCCCTTTCGATAAGAAGGACGCGCTCCAACATATGGTGTACTGCATGATCGAGGGCGACGCCAAGCTGGAGCAGGCGCAAGGCGATGCTGAGGAGTATTATGGAGCTAAATTCGAGGTCAAGCGTGGCGACCTCATCTACATCCGCCTCCAGCTGCTTGATTACGTACAGAGACGCTGTCAGCACTACAGCGCGGGCGAGTTGGTGACCTCTGATGCAGGCTTGGAAGTGCTCGCCATGTGCGACGACATTACAAAGCGATTGTCATAAATAAACTGCTGGCGAGCTTACGCAGGGAGGTAATCGGGATGGCGAAATTTGAAGTATTTGTTGCCTGCAAAGTATCATGCATGATTGAGATTGAGGCGAATAGCGAGGCCGAAGCAACAGAATTAGCGCAACGTTGGAATGAGTCAATTGAAAGCTTGCCAGAAGAGATGACCTACGTTGACAATTCGTTCACAGTTGATTTTGTTGTTGAGATAGAGGAATAATACAGGCCCTTCGGGGCTTCTAAGGAGGAACTCTTATGGAAACAGCAACATTAATCATCGGCGTAGCTGCTCTGGTAATAAGCCTGGCAGCTCTCATAAGGACTACTAGAAAATGACGCATAACCGCGAAACGACCGCCTGCTTCTTCGGACCCCATCCAAGGGAGATAGGCGGCTACAACGAGCGAAACCCGCAGCGTAGACGAATTAAACAGCGTCTGCGCTCCGCTATTCTTGAAGCCATTGCAGCCGGCTATGATACCTTTATTTCCAGCCTGGCGCTCGGTATCGACACGGACGCCGCCGAGATCGTGCTGCAGCTGCGCGAATCGTCTCACCCGCATATCAAGCTCGTGGCAGCTATTGCCTTTGCTGGACAGCACCGTCAATGGCCGCAAGCTTCACAGGAGCGCTTTACAGGCATTCTGGCCCGCTGCGACTCCGTTCAATACATCAGTGAGCTTGGATTCGCCTCGTGGAAGATGCAGCGCCGTAATGAATGGATGGTTGACCATTCAGCCAGCATCATCGCCGTGTGGGACGGGTCGGAAGGCGAAACTAGAAAATGTATTGATTACGGGAGCGAGGTTGCGCATCACCCTCGCATTATACAAATCAATCCGGCATTGTAACGTATTCAAGCCCGCGCAGACAGCGGGCTCTTTCTTTTCCACATATCGCCATATCTCGACTTTTGTAGTACATTTATTCCTAATCTACTTATAAAGGAGCACTCCCATGATTAAAGCATTACTCTTCGCAAGTTTGACGCTCTCCCTGCTGCTCTCCGGATGTTCCGCTGCAACGGTAGATAAACCAGTAGCGAGCGCTACAAGCAGCCCTGTGGCGTCTGTTGAGCCTACGACTAGCGTTGCTCCTACCGCTAGCCCCGAGCCTGTAGCAGCCAGCACGGAGTACGATGAACTGCTGATCCTGCCTGCAGATCGCTATCCCGAAACGAGGACTCACATTGCAGCAGCGATAGCAGCCGGTCATTCTCCTATCTGCACGATAGATCGCGATGGAGCCGAGGACAACCGCGCAGCATCCCTTCAAGGCATCGAAACCAAAAAGGGCTATGATCGCGACGAATGGCCGATGGCGATGTGTCGGGAAGGCGGCGAAGGCGCTGATATTGCCTACGTGACACCCAAGGACAATCGTGGAGCTGGTTCGTGGATCGGCAATCAGTTGGAGGATTATCCAGACGGTACAAGGGTTATGTTTTTGGTCGATGGCAAAGCAGCTGCTAGTGCGTCCCCTGCCCCGTCTGAGGAGCCGACAACAACGCCAGAAGCAAACGTTACATACAAAAACTGCGCAGCTGTGCGCGCCGCAGGAGCCGCCCCGCTGCATAAGGGCGAGCCTGGTTATAGTACCAAGCTGGACCGGGACGGGGACGGCATATCCTGCGAATAAAACAAGCCCTAGCCATTTGGCCGGGGCTTGTTTTGCTAGAACTCTTCGTATTCTTCGGGAATGTCGACTCCAAAAGTGCTATCGTATGGAGCATCCACAATTATGTACCCATCCTCACTTCTCCATCCCTTTTCCAGCACATACCTCACCGGCACAGGGATCTCCCGATCGTCAGGTTCTGAAGTAGGCCAGTGCTCTTCAAGCACGCACATTATGGAGTGGCCAGACTCGCTAATATAAAAGTGGTATGGTTCCAGTTCCGCCGGCAGTCCTGGGTATGGTCGGATGGAAACGCCGTGCTCGATGTCCTGCAGGCTCGGGCGAAGTTTCTTTTCCTCCGATTTACCCGAGGTGAAATTAACACGCTCAGCCTGTTGAATATCAGAAAAATCGAAATTCCGATGTTCCAAGTGTATGAATGATTCGAAAGCAGCCTTGGCCTGCATGAAGGCCGCGCCGTCTTGAAACGGAGCATCTTTACAATGCTCAACTGCTGATCGAGCCTGCGCACGGATTGGGTTGTCGATGTATCGTGTCTCGACGTACTCGCACCGATTATACACGTTTATCAAAATGACAGGGGAATCGGCCAGCGCCTGCAGCGTATCAAAATGAATGGACGGGTTAAGCGTAATCTCAACAATAAACGGCTGCGGCCACTGGTCCCGTATACAAAGCAGCCAATGAACTAGGTATACGCCCTGGACGTTATGGGCCAATAAGTGCATCTGTACTTTGTTACGCTGCAGCAGTTTGCTGTCCTTCGTCGTTCCGACAAATAACCGAAGCTCCGGAACGGCATATGCGTCCTGGCCTTCTATCTTTGTAGGCTTCATTACTCCCCACTCTGCAGGGATATTTCCAGCAGCGACAGGAAAATAAACAACTCCGTTTAAAGCCCCATTCCCGCCGCGGCCATACAACGCACGTTCCTGGGGGCTTGCCACGAATCCCTTCCTCGGATCGAACATCTCAATCATTCTACATTCTCCTTCCACTCAATTACTTGCTCGACTTTCAGATCGTAGACTCGACAAATCGTGTCTAATACGTCCGAGCGGAATGGCATTTTGTCCTTCCAAATCTTCGCGGAAGTTGCTGGAGCAAAACCACAATCAATAAGTATGTCATTCTTTTTTTTGCCTGTTGAATTGTACCAGGCATGAAACGGCGCGAATGAAATCATTGTGATCACCTCAAATCAAATATATACGATCGCATATTTATTTACAAGAAGATATTGACATTATATTCACGATCGCATATATTTAGATTAACAAATTAAAGGAGTTGGAAAAAATGTCAATAAAAACATTTATGGTTGAAATGTCTCTCGATCAGTTTCGCGTAGTATACTCGGCTATGTTGGATGCGCGTAGGAAACAGGAGCTTATAATTCAAGATTTAGACGGTATAGCGGAATTTAACGACGAGGGACTTTTCACAGGCCGCGAGCTTCCGGGTGGCGAAGAGAAGTACCAGGAAGCATTGCAAGAAATAGATCATATTAACTCATTCATGAAGACCATCTATGATGAGTCTGGAAAGATAATTAAGGCAAATGCTTCTAGGGTGCGCGAGGGTGAAAACTAATTTTATGCCGCGAGCCCGTTCAGGGCTGGCGGCTTTGCTGGTGAGAAAGTAACTTCACTAATGGGGAGGTTGGACGCATTGCTAGTTGCCAAAAAGCACTTGCCGGATTTGCGGAAAGCTTTGGTCAAGATCGTTGACTCGTTGGAGGAGTCAAAAGAGCTGGAGGAAAATGAGAAAGAGCTTGAAGTGTTGGAACGGAAACATGTCATATTGGGCGGTATGCTCAATCAACTTTCCATGGACTTCATGACAAGGGTTGGCTATAGGGTGAACGATTCCATCCTAATTCCCAAGTTGAAGAAGTGGGCAGAGGACGATACAGCGATAGACGATTTAGTCAATTCGCTGGAAGAGTGGGCAGAAAAATAAAGTTATTGGATTGTATTTCAAATCCTTATAATATGCTTTAAACGCAAAAAAGCCCTGCTAACCATTAGGTCGGCAGGGCTTCGAAATTAATACGAGGAGCCGCAGGATTGCTTTCCCATACGGGTATTTCTTCATACTACTTCTATTGCTAATGAAAAATATCCATCCCGGAGACTCCTAGAGTGCTCTATGCAAATCAAGACCATAGGCACGTGCTCAATTACCCGGTTGCAAAAAACGATGCTTTTTTGTAAAATAGGTGCAAAAGCATAGAAAGGGGTAATTTATGTTGGAAACTATCATTAAATCAGACCCTAGAGAACTTATTGATCAACATATCATCCGAAATCACAGAGCTGTACTATCTCAAGTAGTTGTTAATGCATATAAGTGGTCGGATATGATATTAGAGAACAACGCAATTTTTAAAACAATTCGCGGTAAAAAAAGATTACTCCCTGAAATCAAAAACATTGCGGTAGAGTTTTTCATGATACAGGCAGTTAAGAACAAAGAGTTACCTTATCAATTCAGGATAAATTTTAACTCTAATTATTCCCATCCTTTTCTAGAGTTATATGATTCAAATACCTTAGTCCACTTTAATCAAGTCAAGAGCAAGCACGCTTGTGGAAGAAAGGCGTACTGCAGAGATCGACATATCAAACCCGTTGCAAGTTATTTCGATTTTGATGGATTCGAAACACATATTGATACTGGCGATAAGCTGTACTTCCAATTAAATCATGGATACCAAACAAAAACGCCATCATTTGTTACCCTAGGTATTCCTAATAGTGTAGGTAAACTTGAAGCTTCCATACCTTTATTGGAGGAGTTCAATGCTATTGAAGGCTTTTTCCCTAAATCAACGATTACAAGCATTGAAGACATGAGTTTTGAGGAATTCGAACAGTTTGCTGAAGGCGAGGTTAATAGAAATGAGGAGCGCCGACCTTCACAGGCCATTTAACGGAAAAAAGCTCGAAGAGGCTCGCAAAATTAGAAATTTCACGTTAGAAGATGTTGCAAGTCATCTAAACGTAACACATCAGACTATTTCCAAATACGAGAAAAGCAAAGCTATTCCAAGCATTGAAACCATAAAGGCTTTTTCACAATTACTAGGATTCGAGCCAACATATTTTTTTAACAACGAAATAAATGAAAAATTCTTTGAGAGTAGTTTCATTTATCGAAGTAAAGCGAGCGTAGCGAAGAAGTATATCGAACAAACGGAATATATGATTGGATTGATTGATCGTATCGTTGAAAATATTAAAGGCAAAGTTATTTTACCTACTTTTGATTGGAATTTAGTAAAAACTCCAGCGGAAGATAATTTTAAGCCAACAAACGACGAGGAAATCGAAGAAATTGCTTCTAATTTACGTGATAAGTTTAATTTGGGCGACGGGCCAATAAGCAATATTACTGCTCTGTGCGAAAAAATTGGGATACACATCTTCTATCTGGACCTTAATCACCAAGGAATTGATGCATGTACGGTCAACGTAGAAGATGTCCCTTACATTGTATTAAATAGCAACATAACTTCAGCAGTTAGAGCTAGGTTTAACATAGCTCATGAATTGGGTCATATTTTGCTCCACTCTAAGTATTCAAAAAAGGAACTAAATAAGACAATAAATTCGAAAAGAATTGAGTATGAAGCTAACCGAATTGCTGCAGCTATTCTAATGCCTGAAAGTGGGATATCAAAAGACTTATCATCTCTAGGAATGGATTATTTGTTGATTCTAAAGAAACATTGGAAAGTTTCTGTACAAGCTATTGTATACCGTGCTGAGCAACTCGAAATATTTACTCCTGAATATTCACTCTACTTAAGGCAAACAATTAGCAGAAATAAGTGGAGGTTAAATGAGCCATTCGATGATGAAATACCGTTTGAAACTCCAAGATTACTTGCTCACGCATTACGGTATATTACAGAAAAACTCAATATCCCTATATCACAAATAGCTTTTGAAACAGGGGTTACAGAAGAAGAGATAATCTCATTCAGTACTTTTTTACATGTCCAGGGAAAAATCACACCTAAATCTAACACACAAGATCAAAAGTCATTTCTTAAAAGAGTTAAATGAGTACGAAGCCCTGCCGACCTAATGGTGAGCAGGGCTTTGTAAATATTATACTTTTAATTTTTGGATTGCCGACAATATGTCCTTGTCGCATAGGCCGGCATTATATAGCATCTGGATAACGTTAAGCTCCATCTTCGACTTGTCTGCACTTGTTTTTATCACACCTGCCTGCTTAGCAGCTTTAATTGCATCATCATAGCCGGAGGCATACGTTTCTTTGCCGGACATGTTCAACCGCTTCTCCATGGCTTCAATCGCCTCCGTTTGTTTCTTCACCGTCTCCTGTAAATCCTCCATTGCCTTCTTCTCTGCTTCTGTCATTTCCAATTCAGCCTCCTCAATTTTTTTTGAAAATACCCAATATTGACGTGCTTCTGTTTTGAATACCGATTCTTTAGCGGATACCTTACCATCATTGCGAATGCCTTGATCCACTAGGCCATCAGAGCCATATTTAGTGTTGTCGTGGTTAGGATCAAAAACATCTATCCACGTCACGCCGTTTTTCTGGCGGCAGCTGACGAGCAAAATATAGTGTCCGCCTCCGGTAAAATGCCCCGGTCGCATGGACGCAACGACAAGCGCACCCTCGGCCAGCGCCGTTTTAGCCGCATCAAGGCTGCCAGTCTGCTTGCATTCAATGCCGTATGTCTTGGCGATAGCGCCAAAATAAGACCATGCCGTCCCATCGTTGTATGTCCTGTAACCATTGCTGACCGCATAAGCAGCTGCAGCAGGCGGCAACAACGCCTTGCCTGTGAGCGAGCTGATTGCCATAGCTGCGCTTGTTGGGCCGCAAGCCGACGTGCCTATGGTCTGCTTAGCATCTCCGTGACTGGAGTACATAACGTTTCGCCATCGGACATCCTCTTGGCTGTAATAAACAGGGTTAGTCAATGCTGCCGCCTCCCTTCGCGGCTCCAGGTGTATTAATAGCCTTGTTTTGCATCTGTCCAGCTGCAGCTGCTATTAAAAAGGCATTAGCAAATGACAAGGCATACACCCGCCAATCAGTTGCTG
The DNA here is from genome assembly GCF_059609455.1 of Paenibacillus liaoningensis. NCBI lineage: Bacteria > Bacillati > Bacillota > Bacilli > Caryophanales > Paenibacillaceae > Paenibacillus > Paenibacillus liaoningensis. The sequence continues at coordinate 25,666 of NZ_JCAALU010000029.1, read as the reverse complement.
TTGTGCCTAAAGCCAACTGGGCCAGCGTAAGAATCACCCATGCAACAAAAACCGCATATAAATCAGTCGGCAGCCATGCGGCAAATCTATCAATTAAATTTTTGCTGTACTGAACAATGAAGAAGGTAAGCAAAGAAGCTCCCCCCATTGCGGAGAGAGCTTCCCAAGAAAACAATTGTTCGGTTTGCATTATGATCCCATCCCTTTCCATAACAAGCTAATGCCTCCGGCTATGACAGCACCGATGACAGTACGCCACAACCATTTTTGACTATCTTCCATTGATGTAAGTCGATGATGAGCAGATTTTGAACTCTGCAGCGCTTCATTTGCAACATCTTTTGCAGCCCCCATTAAATCGAGCTTTGTCTCCAAACGGGTCAAACGTTGAAGGATTTCATTTGTTTCATCTGGCACGCCTACCACTCCCCAATAAAAATAGCCCCGCCGCAGCGGAGCTTTACAAAATGAATATATTACCAGCACGGATTATGCTATACTGATTGGGCAATAGATTAGGCTTAAAGGGTCGGTCGGCTACCTCCTTATAGAAGGGAGGGATGCCCCGTGACAGTTTTCGAAGCACTCATGCTTATGCTTACCTTTGGTACGCTTATCGTAGCGCTGCTGTCCAATAAACGGAAATAGACCGCCCCCTCAGCAAAGGTATGCGGTCTATTTCGTATTATCCTTCAATTGCGGAGCCTACCGCCCTTAAAAGCGGCTATTGCGCTGGGAGTCGTGTTACTAGCACGGCTCTCTTTGCATTTTATGCCTAACTTGTCTGTATTATAACACAGCAGTAAAAAAATCTGCTAGCAATTTGCTAGCAAATTGCTAGCAATTAAACAGGCTTGCCGTCATTGCCTAAGCCGAGCTCCGTAAGCTCAGCGCCAACGGCAGGCTGTAGCGTCATCGGAACCTGTGGAAACGTCCGTCTCCCCGCGATAATAAGCGTCACATATACCGTCACAATAGCCATCCTGTATTCACCCCCTCCCCAAGTAAAAAGAAGCCGCAGCAACGTGTTAAGAATCACGCTTGCCCAGCTCCTAATACTGTCTCGTATAGATCGGCGACGACCTCCATCAAGGTCAAGTTAGATGCCTGTAAATCAGCCATTTGCTGCGTTAACGGCTTCGGCTGCTCGATGCTCGTGCCTGGCTGTGAAGGGTCAGGGTAGGAAAACAGCAGCGTCGGCTCGCCAGTGACATCCACTCGAAAACTGCTACACTCCGCAAAGTCCTGTGCGTATTGCCCATAATCAAGCTCCATGTACGCATAGCTGCCTGTCACGCGCTCCTGTAAGGCGATATATCGTTCTGTATCTTCCTCCGCCGTTGGCCTTACAACGCCGTCACCACGCATTTCGTTGGTCTAAGGATGACCGCGCCGCTGCTGTCGTAATAAATTCGTTTGCCAAAGCTATTCATAAATACCTCCTATTTACCAACGATAATGTAACTGTACGCCTCGTTAGGATTGTAACAAGGTAGGCAGGCGTAATTTGATGTAATTGGTCTGTCAGGCAAAATCGCAGCCTTGGTCGAAATTTGGTTTCCTGGATTGAAGCTCGGAGCAGCACAATAGTAGTCATAGCCAACCACTCGTGTGCTATAAGGGGAATAAATCGAGATTGTGCCGTTCGGTCCCTGACAAATGATGGCGACAACCTCGGACATATTGAATCCAGTAATCTCAAGGGTATACTTCGAACTGTTGTTGGCTGGTGGAAACGGGAAAGCACTGGTAGTAGCGCTACTCGTCACCGACCCAGTCACCATTCGATAACCCTCTGGCATAGTGCCTATCAGACCGAAAGCTTCCTTGCCCGCACGAAAATTTGCTGCGATAAAATCAGGATCATAGATTAAAACCGTTCCAAATCCCGCGCTATTAAGCCCCGTCGTGTAATAACCCGTTTTCGGCTCTATAACCAAATTTCCCATTGAATCAACTTTGACCGATTGCGCTCCAGTATATCCCTCACCGAGCGCCGCCCTTGAGTAATTCGGCATGGTTCCCGCAGCTGGACCCGCTTCGGTTCCTATTGTTTTCCCAGCCAATACCTCGGACACTACAGCCGTTCCATACTCACCTCCTTCACCCTGTAAGATAAAATTTGTGCCACTCAATACGAGAGTGTAGACCGTGGCCTTTAAAGTTCCTGCACTCGGTGCAGATCCGTTTGGCTTGATAATGGCCCTTGCTCCAAGCCCATTAACATTTACTGTTGGATTTGCGCCATTTGTCACATGCAGCTTAGCTGTGATGCGCAATCCATCAATGAGAGCAGTAACTGATGCGATTGTAACCAAATAGGCGGTACTCGTCCCCGTTGTTACCCCATACCCCAAGTTTTGCATGGTGCTCATTCGGGCAACTTCATCCCATGCCCACCACGTTCCTACTGTGCATCTCCGCATCCACATCCGCGGAGGATTAGAAAGGGAATGGGCCAACTGCATGACATGTGAGTCAACTCCTATGTTCATGACTTGCAGATATCCATAAAAATTAGCTGTCGGTCCATTCGCGGGATTATTGACGTAAAAAGTCCCGTTAGTTTTAAACGTGTCCAGGTTTCCTCCAGATATTGACTGCGTTTTGGTTGTATTATCGTTGATTTCCTGCCCCAACTGATTAAGGTCGGAAGGCTGGACCGTGTCGCCCATGCTCCAATCTGTTTTTGCCACGAATTATCCCTCCTTTACTAGAATCGTTTGAAGCATTAAATGGTCGGCCAGAATGGGAACGTTAACCGCTGTCGAGGAGAGCACCTGGTCTGCGGCGTCCTTGACCTCAATTAAGGTGATTAAAGATACCGATGAAGACGGGACCAGATAATTAAGGGCAAGAGTGCTGCCGCTCACTTGCTTGACCTCAAAGTCCGTAATGACATGCGTCCCATTCAGGACCACTTTCGCGACTCTGCCATCGATATAGGCGGCCACATCGTGCAGAAATGCCGGCTCAATCATTTGATAATCACCTCCGGCCCTAGCGTAGCGAATGGTTTAGCCCCTAACTGCCAAGAACCGTCCAGCTTATAGTTCCACGTCACAAACTGCTGCTTGATGCTCTCCACAAGCTCGATCGTGTTTTCAAGGGATGTGTTTTGCTGGTAGACAATATTTGCTGGCTTGATCGTCTCGACGGTCCGCAATACCTCTTTAAATACAGCAGCCTCGTCAATGTTGGCCGTAACGACCAGAACAAAGGCAGCCGTATCGAGCGTCACAACCGTCATGCCTACACCAACGAGCATATCAAGCTGCTGCTGCAGGTAGCGGACCGTGAACGGCGGCTTGGTCTGGTAACGGTTTAGGATGCGGATTCGGCGGAACTCGAGCGTCTCTGTCGCAGCGTCCGCCTGAATGCCGAGCATCTGCTCGCGCCTCTTAATCGCCTGCAGCCCAGCTGCATCGACAAATTGATCATTTAGGAGTTGATCAGCAGCAGCCTGCAGCAAATCCAGCTCCACCGATTCTGTCGCATCCAGCTCCACAAAATCAATAATCTCCCGGTAATATTCCGGAAGCTGAACGAGTATCCGATCAGGCATGCAGCGTCACCATCCCCAACGTAGGCACTGTGTCAGCTCCAAGCGTGAGGTTCCCAGCTCCGCCATTAATCAATGTGCCAGCGACGTCTTCAACGCCTGGTACGGTCAGAATACGCGCTTCAATTTGCGCCGTTCGGACAGTGAGCTGCTGCTGATTGGTCCAGTCCTTGCGGAGCTCAAGCAGATAAGTAGAAATGGCCCCTTCAATATCCGCTTGAACTTGTCCCACCGTCATTCCTGGAGCTAGCGTAAGCGCCGTATCAATATTTATGACCAGGGCAGTCACGCCAACGATCGTTACAACATGTCCGATAGGAGCCATGCCGATGCCATGCCCGCTATTAACGGTCGGATCAATCAGCGTTTGAACCTCGGTGACCAGAGCGGGCGATGGCGGGCTCCAGTCAGAAGCGATGATGCTACATTTAACCGTGCCGCCTCCAGCCCATACCGGGTATACCTTGGTAGCTCCGACGCCAGGAATGGCATTGATCTTTTGTTTGTAATCAGCAATATTGCCGCCGAATGCAGGCTCATTGACCGAAGCATAAAACCGTTCGCGCAAAGCTGCGTCCGGTTCAGCCTCTTCCCCAGGAGCAATAACGTCCGAAAGAACGGCGCGTGCCAGGCCGTTGACGTAATCGATCGGCAACATATCGCCAAACTGTTCATTGCCTGCACTGCCCGTTGTCTCGCAAACGACTTTGAATGTGCCGATGCTGATCCGCTCCGATACAACAAACGTCAATTCACCAAGGCCATAACGGCTGCCCAGAGGAACGTCAATAAGCTCGTTAGTCTGGTTGTAAAATAGTCCTTTACGTTCAGCGGGCGTCGCCTCTGTACGAACGACGCCGAACTCTGCCGTTTTGCGGGAAAGATATTCACCGCTGGCCGTATCCGCAAATGAGAGCTGGTAGTTAAGATCCATCTCGATATACATTTGCGCCATCTCCGCAGCTGCAGGTGAGCACGCATCGTAAATGATGCTTCCTTCACGCTTGTCCACATCATCGGAAACGCGGGCAAGCATGCGCTGCAGAATAAACTCAAAAGTCATATGCTCATACACCGCGATTCAACTCCTCTCTAAAGCTCCCGAAATCTGTAACGACCGTGAATGAGACAGTCATTTCGTCGCCCTGAACAACGGCCTGCACGTCATCCACGCTCGTTATGCGATCATCCTGCAGCAGCGCTTCGCTAATCATTCGCGCTGCCTCGGATTGAACGTACAACGGGCTGCGCCCGGATAGGGTGTTAAGTTCGTGGCCGTAATTAAATGTGTATACGGCATGCCAAAAGCGGTCCGTCTGGAGAGCCTTACTCACTGCCTGCCGCACTGCTGCAAGGCCGTCCACCTTACCCTTAATTCTCCCCGTTGTAAAATCAATGCCCCATGTCAGTGAAGGCTGTTGCACTTCCCGCACTGTGACATTTGTAAGGCTACCACCCTGCGGGATCATGTGTCCGCCACCTTATCTAAAATGAGATACTGCTGTCCGCCCTGCAGGCGGAGCAGAACAAGAACAGCCCCATCCGTTATTTTGGATGAGGCTGTTTCCGTTATAATGAAAAATTCTTCTGTCAGAATAAATCGCTGATCAACCCGCACACTAAGCGGCGAAGGCGTAACGACCTCCCCGAACATGATCGTCACCGGGTTCCCCGCCGAAACAGCGTCAGTCGCAGCCTGCTTGATTAATTGGAGTAAATTCCCCATGCTCATACAACCATCAACTCCAGCGTCATTGTATGATCGCCGTTAAACCGATGGGAGCATGAATTAATAAGAAAAGGCTGATTGATGTCATATGCCTCAATGACGACCGGTAAATAGCAGCCAGCTCGAACGCCAAGCATGCCTAGCGCCGTTATCGTGAAAGACTTGGTTTCCCGATTTTTCAGAGTGGCCAACGTATCAAGGAGTTGCTTAATCTGAGCATCATTCATTTTCTCGTTAACTTTTTCGTGGTATTGCAATAAGCCCCACTTCGCAATATTCGCGCTATCCTGGGCGATGTAAACATCACGCTTGCCGGTCTCCTTGTTGTCTCGTACTAACTTAATCTTGTTATATGTGTCCTGATCGATTGAGCGCTTAAGGCTGTAATCATACATGAGGCTGCCGTCACCAATCATAAAATCTAGCATCATGTTGTCTGCCAAGCGCAGCGTGAGTGCTCCGAAATCGTCATAGAGTATATAATTTGCGCCGCTATTAATCAGCGTTAGCGCTAGCGCCTTGTCGATGATATCGAGCAGCTTCTCTCCGTCTGCTACCATGGACGGAATCTTGTATGCCGGCGCATCGATGGTGCCAAGCTTAAGGGTAACGTCCTTTGCGATCTTCTCGACCACTTCCGCAGCGGAAACACCAGTGAACACATAGGTGTCCGTGCTCATCAGGTAACGAATCTGATCGTATGCCGTAATTCTCACTTTTTCATCGCGGCCACCATCGACCGAAAAAACATAGCCGTAAAAAACATTTAGGCCATCATAGCGGAAGCGAACAATATCCCCGCATGAAACAGAAAAAGAGGCGCTCTCATAGAGCCCCCCTTTAATCAAAGTGAATTGCAGGCTGCCAGCCTTGCCGATACGGGTAGTCTGCCAGGTAATATCCGTGGCAATATTCCCGATATCCCAAAGTTGGCCAGCCTTGTTGTCTAAAATCAGCTCAATCATGGCAGCTTCAGCACCTTTCCGACCTGAAGCCGCTTGAGATCCGCGTCAGAGATATTATTAAGCTTCTGTATCTCCTTCCAGCGATTACCGTCTCCCAACTGCTTCTTTGCGATAATCCATAAGGTATCGCCACTGACAACGGTATATGTCTTAGGCTGCACCTTTTCGTTTGCCCGCTCTGGCTCCTTCTTAGTGACTGTGGTCTCCCCGCTAGTTGCATCCTGGTTAACCTCGACGGGAGTGGCCGCATAAAAAAAGTACCGCTTGAGTGTAATGCTATATTCTAAATCGCCACCGCTGCCGCCCGATTCCTGCCATGTGAAGGACTCAATGCTGCAGGCTGTGTTGATCTCATACCTATCAGTCACCAAAACAAAGCGGATCGGCCTCCGCGAGCGCCGCCACTTCTCCAGAAAATAGACGTATGGGTTAAACTTCAAGCCGCGGCGCGTCATTGGCGGAAGCACCGGTGCTGATGAAAACGGATAATTGCGGGCGGGGAACAGCCCGTCCCAGCTGTATGAGGTAAGTTTGGGGCTTTTTATAACTGATATCTCCCCAAGCTTCTCAATATCGTAAGTGGCGGTATTGCTCCCCTCACCCACCTCTATGCTGCTGGGGTTAATCGGCAATTGGAATTCATCCGCTTTGTTGTTCCAACTGAGCCAAAGTCCATATGCCATTATGCATATACCCCCTTCGCCGACGAGGCAACTTCATTCTCAAGTTGGCCAGCTAACCTTGTGATAAACCCACTCATATCGACGTCTTGGCTGAAATGATTATCTCCCGTTACTTGGATGGTCGGGGTGAGAGACACGAAATTCTGAATGTTCTTCATCTCAGCCAGCTCCCGCATTGTCTTGAGATCCTCGCTGGTGATATCGACGGAGTCCTCAATTTTACCGACCTTTCCGACCTTATCAATATTGTTGGGTCCATTGCCGTTCTCAAGTTGGCCCTTAATCTTGTCGTAAATCGCTTTAGCGTCTCCAACAAGGTTTTCTGCATCTCCAAAAGCGGCCATTACAGCATTGTAGCCCTCCATAAAGGCATCGTAGTATTCTCCACCACTGCGATATTCATCCAGCTTTGTTTGACGCAAAGCAGGGTTATCCTCTGCTATTTTAGCTGCAGCACCGTCGTACCTGTTTTTTAATGTTTTCAGAAAGTTCGAGACTCCGTTTGGCGAATCAGTATCCACTGTAATCGTTGAAAATCCTTTAAGACCCTCTAACCCCGGCAGTTCGGATAATTTGTTTGCCAAAGTTCCTACGAAGCCCAAAACCTTATTTATAGCACCTCCGACACTCTTAACAAATGAGCTTCCAAATTCCTCAGCTCCTTCTGCCCAAGTAATCATGAAACCCAATAAGTTACTACCCATATTAAAAAATAACAGTTTAATTGCAGCAATAGGATCAATCATAAAGTTATGAAGAAAATCCCCCAAGATGGTCCAATAGTTTTTGATATACGTAAATACGTTAGCGATGTACACCCCTAACATGTTAAACGATCCAGCGATGCTAGCTATAATTTCAGGAGTAGAGTAGCCAAGAGCGTTTAACACCTCTAAGACACCTATCAGTACAGCTATCAGTGCTAAGACCGGCCATGCGGCTATTGCCCAATCGATCAAGATAATAGCCCCGACGATTGCTGCAGCGACTCCTATGGCCAATAAAATATTTTGCAAAGTTTTAGCATGGTCAATGATAAATGGCAGAACAATTTTAGCGGCAGCTGCGAATCCAGCAAGCCCTAATTTGATTGTGTCAAAAAACGGCTGTAATTTCCCTGCCTTGAAAGCTTCTTCGATCATGTCGAACAACGGTTCCAAGGCTTTAAGAGCATCTTTACCGGTTTGTTTTAATTGGTACTTGAATCTTGATAAGATCCCTTGCCATTTAGCAGCTGGGGAATCAAGCATTTTCAAAAACGCCTCTTCCGACAGGTTCTGCTGATTGAGTAATTTGTCCATGCCCTTAATAAAGCCTTCCATATCTCCGGCTTTTCCCGCTGCTAAAGCATCGCTGTCCTTAATCATGGCACGGCTCATATTAAACCTATCAACAATCGAAGTGTAATCCCCGGAAAGCAACTCTTTCATCGAGAAGGCTGCCCCTTCTAAATTTTCAGTAGGATTTAGTTTAAGTAGCCGCATTGATATTTTATTCAACTCAGCCAATTGCTCCGGGTCCAGCGTATTACTCAAGAAAGACATTGAGCCAGATAGTGCCTGATCAACATCCTGCCGCAAATCAAGAGCCTGCTGAACAATTTTTTGGTATGTTGCTTCGCCTAATTCATCACTTTTCATACGAGCGCTGAACGTGTCTATAATGGATTGCTGCTCCATAGCCCCACCAATAGTTGCGCCAATCAACGCTTTACCGCCTTGGTAACCCAAGTATCCTCCAGCAAGAGCACCAAGCTGACCAGCCATACCACCAAGCCCGCCCCGTCCTCCGCTGCCGCCCCCACCACCCCCGCCACCGCCTCCAGGAGGTGGAATGTTACGAACGGCAGCAGTTAGCTCTCTGACCAAATGAATAAGTTCCTGAAGCAGAGTGGTAAGATTTGAGCTCAAGTTTACTGTTGCAATAATCGTCCCTATGCGGGACAAAATCTGCATCCTTAGTGCTGTTGCCTGTAATAAAGCACGGGTAGTATCAAGCCTAATTTGGACTGTTATAGGAGAATGCGAAGATAGCCCGCTCAACTGCGAATTTAATTGATTACGCAATTGGGCCAGATTGATCTGCATATGCGGCTCTAAGCGTACATTTGCGTTGATCCCGCCTATGCCACTTATCTGCATCCTCAATTGATTACGGACTGCAGCGGCATCTACATGGATCTGAGGAGTAATATTTATTGGTGTTAATGCTCCATCGATACGCCCTCGCAGCGCCGCTGCCTCTTGCACTGCTGCTGTACCATCCAAAGTGACCTGGACCGCGGAAGCAGTTAAACCATTGCGTATTTGACTCTGGATATTTGCTATCTTTTGCGTAACATCCGCGGCGTTAATAGCAACCTCAATAACCGTAGCGGATCCCGAAGCGGACAACGTCTGCCTAAGTTGCTGCATTTGTGCTGCTATTTCTGCCGAATTAACTGAGGAATTAATAACCAGTGCAGGACTATGAGACCGGATCTGCTGCTCAATTTGCGTCATTTGCTGAGAAATCCCCTGACTAGATAACGTCACATTGATTTCTACATCTGTTGCCGCAGAGGAAACGGCATTCGCGAGCTGCTGCACCTGCGAGACTGCCTGTGCAGCATTCACCTTAACCTTAAACTCTGCTGGTGCTTCGACAAGGCGCCTCAGCCTCTCCATTGCGACGATAGCGGTATTAACTTGATTAATTGTTTTTCGCAAAGGCGAGGAGAACTGATCCATCATTTTTAGGTAAGTTGATATTGTAGGCATTTTCAACCTCCTTTCCAGAGAAATAAAAAAGCAGCCCCAAATCAGGGCTGCTAAATCACGGCTTTTTCAAGGCTACTTCAAACTGGTATGTTTTATCTCCGAGATAGATTAACTTTTCTCTTTTGGTGTATTCCGCTTGTTCCTCAGCATCCATTCCCGGGCTCTGACCTACAGTCAGTTTAACTGTGTTGTCGTAAATTACAACATTGCCCAAAGTTCCCCCACCATCCTTGAATGCTTCTAAGGAGTACAGTTCCTTAACAATTTCGTCGGCAGACTCAGCAGTCACTTTTCCTTTTAATTGCTGAACGGAATAATGCCTACTGCTCGGTGTATATTTGATAATCTTAAAAGCATATTTGCTCTTATAATTATCATCAACGACCATGCCTTTTTGTATACCTGATTCCGCATAAATTTGTTCCGCTGTTTTAGGGGCTTTAGCAGCAACCTTATCGTCAGCATCCTTCGGTCCAAGTATCGATACTATGATGATAGCAAATAGCCCAAAAATTGCGGTGAGAATCAAAATAACTATTTGCATCGATTTCCTTCTCGCAACTCTTCTGTTGTCCATTATTGCTCCCGCCCTTCACTTTTTAGGAATATAGTACCAAAAATAGAATAGGGCGGTCTAGCTTAATTTGTAAAATCCTATCATTTTTTGCTTTTGATCTTCGCACGCTGTTTACTCTCAGCTTCCACTCTCACCTTAATAAAAGCTATTAATGATGCTTTCTTAAGCAGCGGAAGCTCGGTGAAATCCCAAGGCATTATGTTCATTTCATGGAGGGCGTAGTAAGCAAGGGTTGCTTCCGGATCGCCCTCTTCAATTAGTTTTTTACCTCTTCGACCAATTCGTTAAGATCGCGGTCAAAGCCGTTGAGTTCTTGAACTTTTCCTACAAGACTGGCGAATTCTCCAGGGAGGAGCATTTTTTTTAGAAGGACGTCAGCTCCCATAATATTATAAGATTGCTGCAATTCCGCATTGTGCAAATCGGGATAAATTACGCTTGCTACGACAAGCTTTGCAAGATATGCTTCGCTGTCTGTTTCATTGGTTTTTACTCCGTTTTTGCCTTTGACTTGTTTGGTAGCCGCCTTCCGCAACCTCTCATTATCTTCCTCGGTCATCGTCTTGAGTTTCCAAGGGATAGACTTGCCGTCCTTGTCCTTCATACGATCAGATACAACGAAGTCAACAGTAATATCCGAAACAACGTTTTGTTTAAAAAATGCGCTCAAACTCATAGTATAATCCTCCGTTTATAAGGCGTTTAGACGCCTGTGATTGTGTTAAATTGGTCAAGCATATCGACATCGGAAAAAGTGAATGGAATATCTTCTTCCAGCATGTCGTCGCTGGTTGCATCAAATTTAGCAATAACGATGCTGTCCATGTTGCAATCCTTAAGCAAGATGCTTTGTTTACCCGCACTGGAGCTCGGGTCCTCATTTTCGATGACTAGATCAAACCAGTTATCTTTACCTGTTTTGACGTAATCGATCATCATTTGGCGAAACGTGCTTGTAACATAGTAGATGGTCATTGTTCCGCTTCCAGTCCATCCTGCAGCACGCTTCCCCGTGTTTGTCTTCCCTAGAATCGGGACGTCGATCTTGTTTTTTTCGATGTTTGCCTCAAGCGATTTTGCATAAAACAATTCTTCCATCCGACCCGCAATTTTAGCATAGGCTACCGCCTGTTTGCCGCTAATTGCATCCATTTCCCGAAATAGCATATTATCTCACCTCGACGTTCATATAGATTTTCTCGATGCTATCTACCGGCTGGATGTATAGATCAATGACAACAGCATCAGCATCATTACCAGCTGCCACAATTAAATCGGTCTGGCTATCAAAGTTTTGAATAGCATTGATACCGGTTAGCGTGTTCAGGTAAGTGATAAATTCCCCTTTAAGGAGATTACGGCCAGATGCATTATTATCGATCTTTCCAACGTAAAAAGATTCGAAAATACGCTTCATATCATTTGCAATGCTGTCCATCACCCGAACAACTCTGTTCTTGCGGAATGCCTTCCCTTTTTTCGGGGTCAGCGATTTAAAAGTGTTAATATCCTGCTCAACGACAGCTTGACCATTAGCAGGCGAAATAACCAACTCTCCATTGTTAAGAGCCGCAATCGTCTCCGTATTGGTGAGCCGCGGGAAGGCGTCAACCGCGTTAGGGATGGCTTGATAGGTTAACGACTCATTAACCTCTGCGGCTGCGGACATAGCAGCAACCTCCCACAAAAGCATTTCTGGCGGTACCTGCAGGCCATCCGACGTAATGACTCCGTTTTTCAGGCTTGATACGCCTTCATTGTCAGCGGCAGGATATGATACGAGCACGGCCGTAACCTTCTTACCTTCATCCTCCCTCTGGCGGCGGACATAAGCTACGGCAAGCTGCTTGCTTGTTGTATCCGTTAGCGGCACTCCTAGCACGTTATAATCCTTGCCCTCGAAAGCAGTAAGCGCCGCCGAAAAGTCCGCGCCGCTTGTCGTACCGTCCGTGCCGCCAATCAACGGCGCGCCTGCAGAAGCTGTGAGCGGACCGGTACCCGACCAATCGATAAAAGCATTGGGCTGCAGATCGGCGACTACTTCAACTGTCTGAACATCCAACTCCTCTCCGTCCAGCAGCGTTTTGACGTCAAACGCGGAAACGTTATCGATATTGGCCTGTACGACAAGCGACAAGTCATTCCCGCGTGTGCCGCCCCATTTTGCTGTTGCGGTGAGCCCGCCAACCGTCACCTTGGCTTTGAGCGCCCCCGTGCCTCCAAGCCTGTACAACAGCACTCTGGAAGCGTGGGTCATGGCGGCAGTGATGTGCCTAATGCGCGCATCCTCTGCGCGAAAGCCGATAAGCTCCAGCGCCTTGTCGGCGTACTCCGCAACCTCAAGCGTAATTACGTTTGCAGGGTCGCCCCACGGGAGCGGCGCTGGGAACGCAGCGACTCCCCGCTCTCCTAACGTACCGAGCGCCTGAGCCTGTGATTTAAAATTGATATATACGCCTGGGCGCACCTTGTTTTGTGTGGTCCATGTACCTCCAGCCAATTAACTCACGTCCTTTCTCAAGTATGACTCAATAGCCGCTGTCGCTTCCGCATCCGTGTAAGAGCGATTATCCTCCAGTACGGCAGCCAGAATGTCCCGCTGCTGCGGTGTGAACCGCACCGAGGACAAATACTGTTCTTTGGTGTACGCAGGCGCAGCGGGAGCTTCTAGAACTTCCTGCACGCTGTCCTTTGGAATTCCTTTTGTACTCATCGCAGTTCCTCCTTCAAATTCATTTTTTCCATTGTCGGCGTTTCCGCCGGCGCTTCCCAAACTAGTAGGTGGAAGCTGACAGAGAACAGCAGGACATCGTCTACAACCTGTATATCCATGTCTTGTCCAGCCACCAGCCGACCACCTACCGTTATCCATTTTAGTGCAGCCGTTAATTGCTCCGCCATGTCATAAGCTTCATGATTGGCTCGCTCCGGACCGAAATAATGCACTACAAATGGATGCTCGCGGCGGTACCGCCTGCCAAGTTCCCGCGTATGGTCCACGTCAAGCAGGCGCACAAAAAAGCGAGGTGGATTAAGCTCTTGCTTGATCTCCTCGCCTGATATCGGTATGCTCGGAAAGCTGGCGTCAAGGGCTCGTATGACGCCGTGCCGCACATCATTTATGGTTACTTGCCGCATGGTCAATCCCCCAGGTATCGAGCCAGAAAGCGCTCAAGCTTTCGTTCCAATATCGGTGGCAGCTCGCGCTTTAATTCGAGGTGGGAATTGGTCATAAAAAACTGCCCCTCTACCCATCCCTTATGATTTGCCGTTCTGTGACCATATTCAACGTAGGCTGAATAATAGGTGGGGTTGAATACCTCGACCTCGTACACACCGCCAGCTCCAGCGCTGTTTTGCTGCATTGTCCACGCCCGGCGTAAAGCGCCGCCCGTTTTGGATCCGTGACTGCTTTGGAATCTAACTTGCACTGTCCTGGCTTTGGCCGTGAAACTGACGCGTTTACCGCCGCTGGTGACGAAACTAACCTGCCGCTCCGGGATGTTAGCTGTGAAGCTTACCCACCCCCCGCTATCGTAGCTACCTACGGGCGTCCTCCTGACCACTTTAGCTAAAAAGCGGTTGCCTGCTTCGTTTGCGAGATCCTGCATGAATGCAGGCATGGCCCGTTCCATAGCAACCAGGTTGTCGCGAAACTTTTGAAATTCCGAAAAATCAAATGTCCCCATGCCGGCCACGCAACCACCACCTTGCCTGCCACTTGTCCAGCAGCCGCTCATACCAGCGGGATCTGCGCCCGTCTGGCTCGACATACCCTTCAACATCGACTGCTACGATATGGCCATGATTCAGCGCATGCAGTGCGGCGGACGTAGGAACTTGCCACGTCCACACTTTGCAGCGTCCAGGTTGCCGAAACCAATCCAAGAACGCTTGCACACCGTCCGCATCATCAACCGACATCGGCTGATAAAAGGTACTGCCATCCGTCGTATGGATGCTAATGACGATCTCTTCCTGCACCGGGAGCGGCATGCCCTGTAAATCCTGCATCAAGCCCACTCCTTTGCTTCCAGCATGATTTCTTGATGCGATGAGTAAGGCGGGAACGGCTTGCCGGCACTGAACGTCTCTACCCGCCCGGTCGACAACCGCGTGACGGCGATAACGTCACCCTGCAACACTTCCAACTCAGGAGCAAGAAAGAGCTTCGCATCATATTTGACGTTATTCTCGGCCACCGTCTGCCCGTTGCGCGGAAGCCCGGTCTGCGACAGCTTACAACGTTGCTCCTCGTAAACGGGCTGCAGCGTCTGCTCGGTTTCCTTGGTTACCGGGTCTTTCACATCTACGTGTCGGCTGATCGTGCAGCTGTCCTCATACATCTTTTCAATCGCCCGGCGGTGCTTCCGGTAGTTAATAGCCGCCATGCTACCACCTCATCTTGCGGTATCGATTGAGGTCATGCTTGTAATTAAGCACAACCTCTTCGATGATCGCTTTACCCGTGTTGGTCACACCGCCCGCTGCACTGCCGGCAGATACAGAGGTGTCCCCGACCTTGACGTTAGCAGCTTCGCCAACTGTATCCTCTACCTCTTCGACGTTTGGCAGATCGACGCGGACGGCATCGATCGTCATGGAGGCCCATGTAAAGAGCAAGCCCCGCGGCAGACTCTCAATGCCGCAATAATGCAATATTCGATGCTCGATCTCCGCAATATACGTTTCGATGAGAGGTTGCAACGCATCGTCCTGGAGCAGCATGCGCGCCTTGATGATGGGCCATACGTCAATGACCGTTATCATAGGCTACTCTGGGAAACGGACAACGTCCGCATCCTGCAGCCTCGGCAGATCGCTTACATTAATCTCTGTTCGCTGATCCTTACGGTAACGTTGGCCGTTCTCGCGAACGTTCTTCGTCCAAATAATTTCTACAGTTTCAGGCAATTCATTTTCTTTGTCTTTTGCAGCAGCCATGTGGGATGCTCCTTTCTGTTTTCAAATTAAAGAAGAGAGGCCGTGGCCCCTCTTAAGCTACTTTAGCAATGAAAATAGTGTCCATTGTCTCGAAAGACGGAAGCACGATTTCAGATACGATTGTATTAACATTGACTGGGTGCGGTTCAACGATGGTTGTAATCGCTACACCAGTATTCACGATTTGCACCTCTGCAGCAGTGGAACCCGACATTAAATCTGCTTCTTCTGGCGTTGTGCCATACCAAGTCGTACCCAAGTTACCCTCTGGGAACAATGTGAAGTAATCGTCAGGATAGAATAGATGTGTGCTGCCATCCAACAGCGCATATTTTTTGTTATAAACAACAATCGTGAGCCCGAATTTATCCAACAAATATTGTCGCATCATTGCATCGGTAACGATAACATTTTGCCATCCTACAGGATTCATGTCTTTCAGGAATCCTTGGTTACGCATGATGTAGCCCCACGTCTTGCGCGTGCAAAGCCCGCGTTTAGGCCGAACGCCGGTGTCTTCTTCGATTGTATCCTGATAACCCGTAATATGGCCGGCAATATTGGCAGTAGGAGAACTCCATTGCTCCGAAACGTCCGTAATGGTCTCTTTGTGGTCAGGATTAAAGCGGTAGTCATAACGTTGATCTTGACGCGTTGCCGCGGATGTAATTCTAATCTCTCCGCTAGAAAGAAGCTGCATGATTTGGCGTTCCGGAATAACATCCGCACCACTAACCAACGTTGCAACATCATTATAGATTTGGCTCACCAGCGGCATGATGTAAGCATCGTTAGAATTCTCCTGAAGCTTGAGCAATTCTTGGCGATCCTTTTCACCCAACCGCATTGCTTCACGGAAGAACGGCATTTCTGTTTCAACCTTGTCAAATCCAATGCGGTCCCGCAGAGTAGCTTTTGCATCAAATGCAGATGGCTGTAGTGATACAGGCAATCCCCGCGCTCCCTTAATCCAAGCAAGGTCCAATCCTAGTTTTTTCTTAGCTGGGAACAACGTCGCCCCCAGATAAGGAACAGCATTACTCGGGTTATTTGCCATAAAGGTAGCGATAGCCCTAGCACTGAAATAATCAAAAATAGTTTTCATTTGAATTATGCCCCTCCCCGCCTATTAGGCGATGAATGTAATTTGTTTAAGTGCTGCAATCTCTTCCGCTGTTGGTTGAGTAAGCAGTTTGGTTTTGTCGATATAGCCGTGAAGAATCATTGCGCCTGGCGCGGGTCCATACGTCACATCAACGTCATAATGCAGAACTCCTTCTGCATTACTGACCCCTGTTGTAGTCACAGCTTTTTTCGCAAGCTTTGTCGGATCGGCCAGCATGCCGTTACCAATGATCGTCCCAGCAGGAACAATCTTCTTACCATCCACCGCAGTTATGCCGGTGTCATCCACCGTTACCGGAATATCAACGTAATGATCCGGAGTTTTGAGAATTTCTTTTGTGTTCCCATAGGTTTGTGAAGTGAACTTCATTTCCTAATCGCCTCCATTATCCAAAATAAAGTTTTTGCCCTTCTGCAGCCGCAGCATTCGTTTTTGCAAACTCAGCTACACGTTTGCCTAATTCTGCAGCTTCGTCCTTGCCGCCACCCGATCCACCAGCTCCGCCGCCTTCATTCGGCTTAGCGCCTTTGAATTGAAAGCTTCCATTACCGCCCTTGTCTTCCGGAACAAACAAGAATCCTTTGTCCTTTTGAAGCGTTGTGATTTGGTCGTCCAGACCGCCCTTCACGTTGCCAGCTTCGTCAAGCTCGATTTTACTGCTGTCGAGCTGACCGGCTACAATATCCAGATCATGCACCTTACCAGCAAGCGCCAACTTAATAGCGGTGCTGACACGTAATTGCTTTGCGTCAGCCTCATACTGCTCTTTGTTCGTTTTGTTCTCGGCCTGCAGCGTCTCGATTTTCTTCGTAAGCTCCGCGGTGTCGCCGCTGCTCTTCTTCAAATCCTCCAGCTGCTTGTCGCGGTCACCCAAGTCCTTCTCCGCTTGCTTCTTCGCATCGTTCACTTCCTTAAAACGGTGCTCAGGTACCCAAGCCTTATAATTCGTTTCCACGCCGCTAGTAATCGCCGTGATCTGCGCATCCGTTAGCCCCTGCGCTTTAAGCAAATCCTTCAACCAATCCATGTATATCAATCCTTCCACTTGGTATCCCGGGTGTGTCCGGTAAACGTCCAGTTTATAGCGTCATATGACAGGACAATAAAAAAAACCGCTACTCGGCGGTTTCCACGACTTCATATTCACTTTCCAAAGCTTCCTTGGTCATGAGGTCGAGTTCACCAGCGGCGTTCTTTACAATGAATTCTCCCTTTTGGGCAATCAATACACTATAAGCACCCCTGACCACTCGAAGCTGCACACCATCAGAGGGATATTCCACCTGTATAAGCAAGCCGGTGAAGTCCTTAATGGCCTGCGGGTTATCAGGCTCATTTGTAAATTCGATTGCATCGACATATAAGCTTTTCCTATAGCGGCGCTGTAACATCCCACACACCTCCCAGCAAAATAAAAAGACACCCTCGCCGCAGCATGAGTGTCTTAATCAGATTATAGGTAATTCATTCAGTTCTTCCCGATCAGCCTTCTGCATTTGCTGCAGCAACTTCTCGAAATCCGGCTTCACTTCTTCGGGAGCATCCGGCTTTAGAATGGCCGTGTTATTCCCGAACTCAATCCATGGCGCCAGTTTCGGCGGAATAAGCGGCATCATAATAAGCCGGCCTCCTTCAATTTTCTTCGTAGTATGTTTATAGCCTCCACCGACAAGCGGCGGGGCCGTTCGGTCCCTATAACCTCTGCAAATGCTTCGGCTAGAAACTCCTTGCTGTTCTTATTGGCGTATCCACTCAGTTCATTCATGATGTTCTTCGGCAGGTTTGCGATGCCAAGGTTGCTCAACGCTTCCAGCATAATAGCCTGTGAAAGAACGCCTTTTTGAACACGGGACCATATCACCTGTGCATCATCAACCGACAATGCAACTCCAGTCCACGCCCCCATAACCTTCATGGCATGTGAGTATTCGAGCAGGTGCCCGAACTCATGAACAAATAGCGACTCCCGTGTCGAGCCGACAGGCCAATGCTTAACCTCAACCGATGCCTTGATTATATCATCAATCTCGGAAGACTTATAGTAGCGTGAGGACACCTGCAGGCTAGCGGCAACCTTGCCGTCGGTGTAAGCGAGGCTGGCTTGTGCGACAAAGTCCTCTGTATCTACAGCCTTGATCTGCTTTGCGAATCCCTTAATAGCAGGGAATTCAGTCATTGCTGTATGCATGGCCCTATTGACAGAATTGACGCTCTCCAAGTCCAAACCGCTATAGTCAGCCGTATCAAATCCGTAATCCTTAACGGCTGCCTGTTCAGCCGCTCGCACTGTCTTAGCCGGCACGAATGTTTGAAGTGCCTGCTGCGGCTCTGCTGGAATGACTACAGGCGGTTCTTGCGGCTGCGTATCGCCAGTGTTAGGCGGCTCCGTTGCATCCTTCGGCGCATGCTGCGCTGCCCAATCCTTATAACTCATGTTGCCGGGCACCGAATAAGTTTCCCCATCCGTTTTCCCGCGGGCTGCGCGCTCACCATCCTCGCCGTCTTCATAGTAGGGAATGGTTGTTGAACGGCAGCGCACATGCAGCGGGGGATAGTTGCGCCCAGCATGCGCCTCTGAAACAGGTAATATCTC
Source organism: Paenibacillus liaoningensis (assembly GCF_059609455.1). Lineage (NCBI taxonomy): Bacteria > Bacillati > Bacillota > Bacilli > Caryophanales > Paenibacillaceae > Paenibacillus > Paenibacillus liaoningensis. The sequence continues at coordinate 6,728 of NZ_JCAALU010000029.1, read as the reverse complement.
GCTGTCCATGCCGCGGCACTCTTGCGAGGTACGGCTATCGAGCGTTGCAATGAACTGGTAGCGCTCAACGCCTGTCTGCCGATAACCATCCAAACGGGATTGTCCAGAAAAATAAGCAGCTTCCGTCCGAATCAACGTCTCAGCTGCTCGCTTGCTGACGCCCATCCGTTGCGCAAAATCGTTAATAAGCTTGTCTGAGGGCTCACCGCGGATTAAATCCTGCGTCATGATCGTCTGCAGCTCCGCAACAAGCTTATCCCTGTCCTTCCAGATACGGGCCGAGAAGTTGCTGCCATCTGGCGCCCACGGCTTCGACAATACTTTATCAATCTGCCGCGAGTCCAAACCTGCAAATGGTACGCCTTTGCCTACACCACGCTGCACCTCATAGATGCCTTTGTAATAGCCATCCTTGTAAATACCGCCCAATGCCCCCGCAGAACCCTTCTGCCGCTTCCCAGCCAATACCTCGACTTCTTGTTGCAGCTTTGTCTGCAACTCCTCTAGCCGGGTAATGTGAGCCTTCGCGCTGGCATTCTCTAGCTGCTTAAGCCAACGCTGATCAACAGCGTTTTCCCGCCCAGCCTTGATATACTCATCAACCGACCAACGAAATTCTTTCAGCTCGTTATTGGTGAGCAACTTCCTCGCCTCTGCCATGCTGACACCGTTGTTTTTAGCAAGCCGACCATACCAGGCTTCCGTTTCCTTTTTGATTCGAGCCGTTGCCTTGTCATATTCGGCATTCTGCGTCTTGATGTAGTCCTCGCCCTTGTCAAGCATCGATTCGTTCAGCTGATCCATACGATGAGACCAGTAATCAGCCGACCTCATGCTTCACCGTCTGTCTTAATCGGCGTTGCAGCAGGCAGACCACCTGCAGCTGCTACATCAGCATTCTCTTGCATTTTAGCCCTCTCTGCTTCCTTCCGCTTCATTTCTGCTTGAGGGTCCGTTACGTATGGATGCTGCGCAACGAGAGTCTCGTCTGACAGGATGCTCACGCTATCCTTAATGCCGGTGATAATGGCAGCCTCGTCAACGGGCATATCGCGGTTAAAGATACATTCAACCTTCTCGTCGCTGAAATCGATGCCTGTTGTGTTGTAATGATGCTTGACGATAAACCACAGCACTTGCTCCAGCGATGCCTGAAACTCCGTCTCAAGCATACTAGCATCCAAATCTAAATCCGAGTAGAGGAAGCGCAAGGCAACGCCTGATGGCGCACTTCCAAAATCAGCTGCTTGTGTATCAACGCCGCGACCAAACTCATAGATATCCTTGCGGCCCTGCTCCATATGAGTCTTATAAGCTTCTGTATCGATTTGCAGTTGAATAGTCCGCACATCACCCTCACTGCTTACAAATGCCACTCGGTACAAGCTGATGTTTTTCCGGAATTCGCCCGCATTGGTGCCGCCGTAGTTCTCTACCACGTAAATACTGTTCGGAAGATCCTCAAGATTGTTGCTGTTGTCAGACTTATTCCGGTCGTAATCGTCAACCAACGACTTTATGATCTCAACAAGCGGCTGCTCCTCTTCGTTATACTTCCAACAAATGAAGGGAACGCGATCCCAATTGTACCCCTTATCCTCTTCGCCTTCTGCACTTACAACGAAATGCGTCCCTACAGCTCCCGCTTCAACGTCCGGAACAAGTCCAGAACCACCTGTCGTATAGCGGCGTACACCATTGGTATCCCACCACTCTATCTTTTTGACAGTTTTACGTTGCAGGCCTTCGTAGACCTCAACCTCATATACCCGGATGACCGCATCCAGAACACTATGAGCTTCATCACGCCATAACGGGATGATTTCCAAGCTATTCATGAGTTTAAACGAGAATGTCCCTTCCTCATCATAATAGGGATGCCACCAGGCAACGCCATTATTGATAGCTCGCTTTCCAGTATTCTGCAGGCGGCGCAGCATCGACTTATCGAAAACATCGCTCAATAACTGCTGGTAATCGTCCTTCTCTGTTTGAATGGTCATTGGTTTACCGAGAAGATACCCTACCTTTTGATCAACCAATTTGCGCACAAAGGCGTTATTCAGCTTATTATCAGCTAGATTATTCACGGGCTCCTTAGCACCGCTGGAGCCGATGGCCGTTCGCTGCCGTTTAAGTATTGCTGTCTTGTTACGGTAATAATCCTCGCCAATACCCATCCATTTAAGCTTTTCGGACTTATTCCAGTCTCCTATTTCAAGCTGGATGATCTGATCTATCGTAGCCGCCGTTCGCGCTCCGCGAATAATAATGTTTTCAATCTTCTTCTGTTCCCCATTGTCCCATAATGACAAGTGGTTCCCTCCTTTCTACTCAGTAAATTGAACACCTGGACGCTTCATGTCATCCTCACAGGCATAGCGTGTTGCATCAATGCTGTGATTGTTTTTGTCGTCCAACTCCGGCAGCGGATCTCCATCTTTATCAACCTTGTAATCGATATCTTCATACTCTTTGGCTGTATGCGGGCAGCGCTGGGGATCAATTACTATTTCCTCCAAGTCATCAAGCCACTTTTCCCCGTACTCAACGGAGCCCGGGCCCTTCTTGGCGCCCTTAATGCGTAACCCATGCGTTTTCATTTCATCAACGGACTTCGGCTCGGCACTGTCCGCACTGATTAAACACGCATGGTACCCTTTATCTTTAATTAACTCGGCAGCTTTACGATTCGAAATCTTTACCCCGTAAATCTCATCGAATATATAAAGCTTTCGACGTGTCTTATCGTAATGCATGCGCAGGAAACAGAACGGGTCTGTTCCGTAGCCCCAGTCAATGCCCTGCCGGATGTTGTCGAAATGATATATCTCTTCCTCCGTTATCTCCCTGAACTTCAAGTTATCGAAAGGAACCACCCCGCTGCCGATCGCCTTACCTCCGTACTCCCAATCGTACTTAAGCGGGTTTTTCCTTTTGACTTCCTCAGCTTCTTCCTTAAACGCCTTGGAAATGAAGGGATTGTCCAAATAAGTTGAATGATGAACGTAGGTGTTAGGATTCAAAGCAATCTTAGTATCGTATTTCTTGTTAACCCATGCCTGCTTTCGCTTCGGCGGGTTATAAGTGTAATAGAATGCATAAAAAAGACCGTCCTGCAGCTCAGCGCGCAAAACGGAATTCTCAATTTTTGTTACATCGTCTTCAAGCTTGAATTCGGCCAATTCCTCAATCCATAAGATAGCGATCGGGAATTTGCTGATTTTAATAGATTTGACCTTGTTCGGGTCATCGGCACCCCTGAAAATGATCTTATTGCCCCATGGCTTGTAGATAAGCTGGAGCGGGCTAAGCTTCACCTTCCACTTATCATTAACACCAAGCAATTCGATTGCCTCTTTAAGCTGCTCAAATACCGATTCACTCAATGTGTTGGCAACGCGCCGCATAACTAGCGCAGTCACCTTGTAACGCATCATATCCTTTATGATCTTTATAGCTACATGGGATGACTTACCTGAGCCCCTGCCGCCATACAGGACGTGACGCAAGAAGCGGTGGGAGTTTGACGCCTGCCAGAAGTCTACGAAAGCCGGAACAACAAGATCCGAAAGCCTAACCGGCTCCATATGGACCACTTCCGATATCGTCTATGATCTGTACAGGAGCGGCGCCAGCCCCGTCGGTTACCTGCTTCACTTCTGCTTTTAATAACTCCAAACGCAGATTACGCGCTTCGTCTTCTTCCTCGGAGCGCAGCATTTCCTCATACTGGCGAATGGAACTGCGCAATTCGGCCATTGCTCTTGATTGAGCAGAAAGGAAGGCAGCCTGCTTGTCCCAGGCAAATTGAATCTCCCATTCTTCCTTTTCGCTCGAATATGCATCTGTCTCGACCGTCTCCGTTTTCTTAACTTCCTTCGTGATGTCGTCTTTGTCTTTGACATGCATAATCTGCTGCGCCCTTATAATAGCAGCTCGCTGTATAAGGATATTCTCCCATAACATATCAAGAGGACTCTGCGTTTCAAGGTGCTCCATAATCTCCAGTGTGTCTGCAGGGAAGTATTTTCGGAAGAATCCATGCGTTACGGCCTTGTCGTTCTTTGGCGGCCCGCCTGGTCCTCCGCTGTTCCCGACTGCATTCTTATTACCCTTGGGCGCACCCACTTTTTTTGTGTGCACACTTTTTTCAATGGGTGCACCCTTTTCGCGCTCCCAATCATACCGTTGCTTCCAACTTTTTATGGTATTGAGGGATACCCCGTATTTCTCGGCCAACTCCTTATATTTCATGCCGGACATGTAATCCTGCTCGGCAAGCTCTCGCGTTTCGGCCACTACATCATCACCACCCCCGTCATTGTGTTGGTTTTGTGAAAACAACAAAAAACCGCTCATGTGAGCGGCTCAAATTGGGATATTCATAATTTGTGATACCAATTGAATTACGAAGCCTACTAAGATCAGCGCAATTCCTTTACTCGTGGAAGATTTCCTCTTGTTATACTCCACATCTTCCGGTGTTTCCCCTTTATAATGTCGGGTCTCAATGTTAGATGTATGTCCCGTGCTATCTAGCGGAGTACCCTTATATAGTAACCATGTACCACGAAGAGACACAAGCAACCCAATTGTACCTATCCCCCATTTAAACCAATCCATCGCAACCCCTCCTGAGCACAAGCTTACAGCGATTAGCTTCATCCCGCAATTATAGAAACAATTCGCGGTTACCAATCATCAAAATCAGCAACTCCGATTATGTCCTCAATACGGTACCAATCATCCTCAACGCAAAACTCCCCACGTTGGGTCGATATGAAGCTTACCACGCCTTCCACAAGTGTTTCCTCATATGGATCGAACATTTGGATGCTTATCGGGAAGCGATGCTTATACGAGGCATTTAGCGCCACCTGAATGCGGTCCTTTTCTTGTTCGTCCAGCTCCGGCCGTTCTTTTTGGGAAGCTTTAATTCGGTATGCTCTGTAAGCTGCGGCATGCTCAGGAATGATAAAGCGACTGGCCTCCCACATCTTATTGCCGCCTGGCGTTATTTTGGTTTCTTTCACGTTATCACCTCAGAGAGATAATAACACGAACAATTGTTCTTATCAACACACATCAGCGCCGCCGAACAATCAGCACCATTGATGTAAGTCCGACGATTATTGACGCTCGTCGGATGCGCTCCCGAGCCGTATCTTAGCCGCTGGGATCGCGGCGCCGGAGGGGGCGGTAAAGCTGCGGTTAGTCAGGCCAGCAGCTCCAGAAACGGCGTTCAAAATTTATTTTGTCGAATATTGTCGAATTAAGTCGAATCGTGTTATAATTTTCCTATTCCATTGAAAGGAGGACATCAAAATGACAAAGGTACAAAAAGTTTATGGAAAAGGTCATTACAACGGCATCTGGAAAGGAGCCACAGCAGCTACCATAATCATACTTACAGTTTTTGCTATTTTCAAAAAGTAGACGTAACGAGCCGTCCTAGCCAAGGACGGCTCGTAGCTTAGGAACCAAGGATTGATGATACCATGTTTTATAGAGGGTTGTCCCCTCGTCAGTATGCCAGATCCGTAAAGGGGTAAACGGTTATCTGACATACTGAACAAGGGACAAGTCAACCTTGTTATGGGGCATCAAACCCCACCTCACACCACACGCTCGACACTAATGTCTAAGGTCATATGACCCACCGCGTAGCCGAGTCCTGCAAATAATAAGGGATACAGCAGGAGTCACCCGAGCCAGAAGCTCTATTGTGATCTAACTGTATCCCTTATTTACTGGACATTGACTTGCGTCATACTGGTGTTTTACTTGCGTTTTACTGGAAATATTTCAGCGTATTGGCTACGCAATCAATGCCGCGCCTTAATCTACCGTTTACTGTCGTCTCATCCAGCGGCCTATAGTAGATTAACACCAGTTTGTTACGCTTGCCCTCTATATACCGCATGTGTATCGTTTCGCGCACCTCATCCTCCAATATCATGCGGACGGCTCTCTCAGCGTTATCAGTATCCTTTATAGCTTTATTGTATTCTTCTAGCTTTTTATCATCAAGTGTTTCCACTCCCATGCGCTCATACTCTGCTATCAGTCGTTTATTGAACTTGTAATCTGATAGCAGCCTCTTTGCCTTCCGAACCTCTTGATTTGTTGCTAGCGGCGGCCACTCCGCCTGTCCATCGACTACCGTCAGCATATCTATCAGCTCCTTTTTAGCTCTTTATCAAGTGCAAATACCAAATACACTTTAGGTATGCCTAATATCCTTGCCAGCCTTGTGCGCGGTATATGGCGATGATTGTCAGCATATAGCTGCTGATCTGGCGTAAGTTTTATCTTGGGCGCCATCTCTAGTAACTGATCAGGCTCGTGCACCTTGAATCCTGTGGCATACTTCTTATTTTTGATGACTTTATACGGCTTTTCGGTCAAATACAGATAAAATCCGTTTGGCGCCTTCTCACGTCGTATTAGGCCATCGTCAACCATCTTTTTGACAGCTCTATTGACTGTTGGACCTTGCAATTCGGTAGCTACCAAAATCTTATTGCGAGTGCATCCAGGATTATCTCGGATATACTCCGCCACAATGGCCTGCAGCGTTGTTATCTTTATTGACTTTGGCCTGCTCATGTCACATCCCCCTTACCCCCGTATAGGGCTAACAAACTAGCAGCAACCTTGCGACATGATGCATGCCCGCTTCCACCAGTAGTGCCGTCCCATTCGTCACGTGCCGATCCGTCTGC
>NZ_JCAALU010000028.1:0-58864 GCF_059609455.1 Paenibacillus liaoningensis | reverse complement strand
CAGTTTCACTCGTTGTTCAGTTTTCAAAGAACAATTTCTCTTGCTTGCGTTTCGTTCGTGTCTGCCGTATGTCTCAGCGGCGACTCATATAATATATCACGGGTGCCTAGAGGATTGCAAGTGTTTTTTCAAAAAAACTTTCAACTTTTATTAAACCCGCATTACAGCGCCTTTTTCCGGCGTTTCAAACCCTTATTTACCGCGAAAAACCCACTTCTTGCTGCCTATAAAATTGAGCACTGTCGTCACCCCTGTAACGAGCAGCTTTGCCAGCCACTCGTTAACAAGCATCTTTTCAGATACGAAATACAATAGGGGTAACGACAGGCCTAGAACCGTACAGCTCAAAATAGTAAACCTTATCGCCTGTGCTTTATCAAACTTGCGTTCTCTTCGCTGCTCCGGCCCTTTGCCGAACGTCAGCCAGGAATTCATAACGTAGCTGTTCACAATACCTGCTCCATAAGATATCACCTGTGCACCAACGAAGTACACGCCCAGCCATACCAAGAGGCTAAACACCATAAAATCGACAGCCGTATTTACTAGCCCTATCATATTAAACATTATAAACTGCCTGATTGTTTGCCTCATTGCACCCTGGGACATGTTGCCGCTCCTTTGTCTTCCTAACTTCTTCACTCAAATGTTTGTATGGCTCAGCTTCCTGGCACTAGCCGCTATAGAGCACCCAGCTTGGGAACCAACGCAATATATGAGCCACATATGTTTTGCTGAAAGGCAAACCTGATAATACAGGATAAAACATAATGAACAGCACGACCGCTGCTGCGACGTAGAGTCCTAAATATTTCCTCCACTTCGGATTTTTCTCCTCTGCCGTCTGGAACATATAGAGAATCGCCATGATCATGAATGGCACCATCGCAAAATAATGATAAATAAACGTCAGCCTTGGCACCAGCATCCACGGCAAGTATTGCGACAGATAAGCAATCCAGACGATGTACATGCGTTTATCTTTGCGCTTAAGGCTTATATAGAAGGCACCTATTACCGCGAACAGTCCCGTCCACCAAATAAGTGGATTGCCGAAAGCGGAAATCGATGATACATCATTCGCATTTTCTAAATCCTTGCCGCTATAATACCACACCGGGCGTTTCATAAACGGCCATTCCCACCACTGCGAGGAATAAGGATGCGTGGCAACCAGCTCGCTGTGATAAGAATACATATGCTCCTGCTGACTTACAAGTCCTTCAAATGTATATTTGCCATCGCCTGCGTTCAGCACCGGGATAAAGGATAGGCTGTAAATAACAGCAGGAATGGCGATATACGTCACCAAACAGCTCGCGAGCGTCAATAGCGTATTGCGCGGGAAAGCTTGAATGACGCGCTTATACGTTTCCCTCTGCTCGGCATTCCCTGTTCCCGATGCAAGCGCACGCTTGGAAGCCGCATATTGCTTGTAGCGTTCGAACAAGGATAGGCCCAGCATAACGGCAAGCCCTGCCCCGCCGTAAAGGACGATCCATTTGGACGCAGCACCTATGCCGAATACGACCCCTGCGAGCGATAGCGGAACGAGCGTCTTCCTTAGTGCTACTAAATAGAAGTTCATTCTATAGTAACGGTACATGAAGTAGAACATCAGCATAATGAAAAATACGGCGTACACATCGATCGTCGCAATGCGCGTCTGTGTGAAATGCATGAAATCGGCCGCCAGCAAAATCGCGCCAGCCGCTGCATAAACCGTGCGGTAGCGGAACAGCCGCAGCACGAATATATACATAAGAGGAATCATCGCAATGCCGAACAGCGTTCCAATAATCCGCCAGCCGAAGGGGCTGAGCCCGAACAGCTTGATACCGATGGCGATGAGTATTTTGCCCAATGGCGGATGTGTATTTTCATATACGGGCAAATCCTCAAGGAACTCATACGCAGTACGTGCATGATAAATCTCATCGAAGTATGAGCCGTTCCAATAGGTCGACTTGTAAGCTGCCGAGCTTTGCTCATCAAATAGATGCTCCACAGGGCCAAAACGCGGGTCCTCGGCCGCTGCCGCATTAGAGCCGATATAAACAATGTCTCCAATAGGCAGCGGCTGATCGCTTCCGTTCGGATAAAAGGCCATTTCCTGCAGCGAGAAACCAGTTGAAGCAACCGTAACCTTGGCATATCTCGCGCTCACATTAAGCGGCTGGACGACCCATTTTAGATCATCGCCGATTTTCAGTTCGACTTCTACACCGCCGCTCCACGCATCCGGTGAATTTCCGAACTCCAGCTTGAGCTTGCCGGCTCCCACGCCTCCGAACATATTGACCCGTTCCAACTGCTGCGTCTGGCCAAGATCAACATAAAAGCTTTGGCCATTCTGCTGCGGCTTCCAGCCTGTATTCAGGCTGTTGAACGAGCCCAAATTAAGCAGCGCCACAATCGCATAGACAACAGTAATGCCGCCCATCCACCACCAGTCCTTGCGGGTGAGCTTATTGCCGCTCTTATCAGAGGTAGAAGCCTGCAGTTCCTTGCCCTTAGGAGTGCTCTGCGGCTCCAGCTCCTTGAGTGCCTGCTGGTCCGCTTCCCGAAGTTCTTCCTGCGTCAGCGGTGGAACTGGTTTGGGATCATTTTTCACATAGAGAGAATAACCAACATAAAGCAAATAGGCGAACAAACACAAATTCGTAATGGAGCACAAAATGACAATGCCGTCGGTCACCGTATGCTGACCTGCCTCGCTAAATGCAAGCACGTACCCGACATTAATGAAATGCGTGACACTGAAACCCATCATGAGATGCAGCAGCCGCCGATCCTGCGACTCGATATAGGCGAATACATACAGCAAGATGACAGGGAACAGATAACGCTCATGCATTTTCGTCGCAAATAGAAACACGATTGTGATGAGAATAATCGCAATAAAATAAGAGATGCCCAGATTGCGCTTTGGCTTGCCCTTAAAGGAGAACCATAGTGCCACCACAACAGCTAGTACTATGGCAATATTGCCCCATGTTTTATAAGACAACAGCAGCCAGCTGCTGTCCAGTGAAGCCCAGTTCCCTCCCGTGAGCGCGTATAAGTTGAACGCATTCAATGTTGCGTACGGATAGGAGGATAACGTTGCTTTGTAAAGCTCAATAACACCCATTAAACCGCCATTATTCAAGAAAAATGGAGCCGCAAGCACTAGAAAAGCAATCAAGCCATAAGCGACGCTCATCAAGGCGCGCTTCCAATCGCGTTTATGCCAATAAGCGAGCAGGACAACCGGGGCGAAAATTAAAGCCTGCGGTTTAATGAGCACAGCAAGCGCGAACCAGATACCGCCTCGTTCCAGACGCTCCCCCGCCATGCTGCTAATGGCCATAATGAGAAACAAGGTGAAGAAGGAATCCACCTGTCCCCAGCCTGCTGAATTGATCCAAATCGCCGGGTTAAAGACATAGAGCAGGGCAAGGCCTGTCGCTGCTGCCGGATTGAGCTTTGTTTTGGCAAACCGGTAAATGAGCCAGCTGGACACTAGATCGGCCACGATGGCCGGGAGCTTGAAGAGCAGCGTTGCTCCGCTTGTATCCGGATTTATGCTGAACCATGACTTGATGGCAGCAAGAACATACAAAATATAGACGTAGCCCGGCGGGTAGTCTGCAAAGACCCCTTCTTCATAAAACTGCTGTACGCCATTCTGATAGGCGCGATCCGCCCAGTACATAAAGGTCTTAATATCGTTGACGTAGCCCGGCACCTTAATCGCAACCCATAGCCTGAAAATAAGAGCTGCTGCCATAGCGGCAATCAGCCAGCCACGATAGGAAGTGCTGGATTTGCCAAGCGGCTGCGTCCGAAGCATTTTTCGATAGAGAAAAACAAACAAGAGGCCGAATAAGGCCGATATTGATAATACGGGAAAAGCGGATATCTTTTTCGGGTCCATCTTTTCAGCATCTGTCGCTCCGCCCCCACCACCTGTCAGCTGCGATGGCTCGAAGGACATGATTTGAACGTTTTCAGGCTTTGCTGGAAGCTGCTCCATTTTCAAATCGTCGAACAGCGCTGTTCCCGTGTTCAAGCTTCCGTAGCCGCCCAGGCTGATGCCCATTTGCAGCTCCTTCTGTTCTGGGCCTGTCCGGCCGTAAAATTCGAGCAGCTTCCACTCGCCCGCCGTATCAGTCAACTGTGGAAATGGATCGCCCACTCCTACAATGAACAGATTTGCCCCGATTGCATCGCTCTTTGCATCTGAAACCTTGACCCAGCCGCTCACATGGTAATAAGCGTCCGGACTTACGGTCAGCTTCTGTATCCATTTGGCATGGTTCGGCTGAAAGTTCTGAATCTTAGCTGCGCCGGTGCCTGAATAAACATCGGACTGCTCCAGCGTGAAGCGCGATACGCTCTCCCCAGCCTCCCACACATCCTGCGTCCATGACAAAGGTACACCGGACTCCGCATCCTCGAAGCCAGCATTATGTATAATATTAAATTCCTCCGCGAACACCTGCTTGCCGCCATAAGGCAAAAAACTGAATAAGAGCATTACCATGCATATGACCAACCGCAAACTTCTCATTGAACCTTTCAGCAACGTCTGTTCACCTCTGATTTCTATAGTCATTACCTCGCTAAGATAGCTTTTTTTGTCTGAAAATACATATTCACTTTAAAGGAAAATACGGCACGGGTCAATGGACGGAGGCGGCATCAGCTTGTTGCCTGACATAAAGCACGTTTCAACAGCTTTCCTAGCCCTATTATAGAAAAAAACCTGCTGAAGCCACAGGCCTCAACAGGTTAGTAGAAAAATATGATCGGCTATTCGCCCGCCAGATTGCGCATATGCGGGAACAGCAGCACGTCGCGGATGGAAGGCGCATCAGTCAACAGCATGACCAGACGGTCGATGCCGATTCCTAGTCCGCCCGTTGGCGGCAAGCCGTACTCCAGTGCACGGATGAAATCGTCATCCATCTCATGCGCCTCATCATTGCCCTGCTCCTTCTCCAGCAGCTGCGCCTCAAAACGTTCGCGCTGATCGATCGGATCGTTTAGCTCTGTAAACGCATTGGCATGCTCGCGCGCCACGATAAACAATTCAAAACGATCCGTGAAGCGCGGATCAACCGGGCTTTTCTTCGCCAGCGGCGAAATCGCAACCGGATGGCCCGTAACGAAGGTTGGCTGAATGAGCGTATGCTCACAAAACTCTTCAAAGAACGCATTCACAATATGACCGAACGTCATATGCGGCTCAACTTTGACGTTATGCTCCTTCGCAATGGCATGCGCTTCTTCATCCGTCATTTGAACGCTGAAGTCAACGCCTTTGATTTCCTTAACTAGATCAACCATTGAAATACGGCGCCATTGCGGCGTCAGGTCGACTTCTTGGCCTTGGTACATGATCTTGGTAGTGCCGAGCACATCCTGCGCGATATGCGCGATCATGTTTTCAGTCAATGCCATAATATCCTTGTAGTCAGCGTAAGCCTCATACAGCTCCAGCATCGTAAATTCTGGGTTATGGCGCGTCGACATGCCTTCGTTCCGATAAACGCGGCCAATTTCGTAAACCTTCTCCATGCCGCCGACAATGAGGCGTTTCAAATGCAGCTCAATCGCGATACGCATATAAAGCTGCATATCAAGCGCATTATGATGCGTGATGAAAGGACGTGCGGATGCTCCGCCCGGAATCGTATGCAGCGTCGGCGTTTCCACTTCCAGATAGTTCTGGCCATCCAGGTAGCGTCTCATCGATTGGATAATGCGGGAGCGGGAGATGAACGTTTGTTGAACATCAGGATTCACAATTAGATCAACATAACGCTGGCGGTAGCGCAGCTCGACATCCTTCAGTCCATGGAACTTGTCCGGCAAAGGCAGGAGCGATTTCGTAAGTACGATCACTTCCAGCGCTTTTACCGATACTTCGCCGGTATTCGTCTTGAATACCGTTCCCTTCACGCCGATGATATCGCCGATATCAAGCAGGGTGAATGCTGCGAATTGGTTTTCCTCAACCGTATCCTTGCGCGCATAAATTTGAATTTTGCCGCTTAGATCCTGAATGTGGGCAAAGCTCGCTTTACCCATGCCGCGCTTCTGCATAATCCGGCCCGCAATGCTTACCTGTTCGGCTTTCTCTTCCAGCTCTTCCTTCGTAAACGACTCATAAGCGGACACGATGTCCTTCGCATTATGCGAACGCTCGAATTTGCTGCCGAATGGATCAATGCCGAGTCCTCTCAGCTCGTCCAGTTTATCACGGCGGATTTGCAGCAGCTCGCTTAGCTCTTGTTCTTGTTCATGACCTGTCTCGGTGTTCTGATGTTCCAACTTGATTTCATCTCCTAAGGCACCGCTTTAACGTTCAAAAAGCTTCCGCTTAAGGAAGCTTTCTGAATCAGACACAGTGCAAACCTTATTTTTTAATATCGACGATTCTATATTGTATAACACCGGCAGGTACGCTGACATCAACGACCGTGCCTTCCTTTTTACCCAAAATCGCTCTGCCTACAGGGCTCTCATTGGAAATCTTATTGTTAAGCGGATCCGATTCTGCGGAACCGACAATGGCATATTCCATTTTATCGCCAAATTCCAAATCTTCTACAGTTACCGTGGAGCCGATGCTGACCACATCTGTATCGATCTCATCGCTGTTGATGATCCGAGCGTTGCGGAGCATTTTTTCCAACGTAATGATACGACCTTCGATGAAGGCCTGCTCATTCTTAGCATCTTCATACTCGGAGTTTTCGCTAATATCGCCGTAGCCAATCGCGATCTTGATCCGCTCAGCTACTTCGCGACGCTTGACCGATTTCAGCATCTCCAGTTCGTCCTCAAGCTTTCTCAAACCTTCCTGAGTCAGAATGATCTCTTTATCGCTCATCTTTCCGATTCTCCCGTCGTGTGACCAATTTTCATACCAGGTATGAATTCACTGTTAATTAATATATTACGCTCCTCTTGCCTCAGACCAGCTGAGGGAGCAGATAAGCCGCGTTGACTATAGTCATTAAGGTTATATTGCACGATTATATGCAATGTTCTCCTGAATGTCAATCAAAGCCAAACGACTGGAACGACTTTCGCATAAGGCCTCTTGAAAGCGTTGCCCTCCATATATGTACACCTGGCTGCAAGGAACACGCCGCTTGTAAAAGCGCCTGTGCTTGAACCCTTTATTTCAGTTGGCAGGACAGCCACACGGCCCTTCTTTTTTATTCGTTGCAAAACCGTACAATCCTTCCTAACTCGTCTGCAAAAAACACAAAGTTCCAAATATATAAGGTTTTTTACATAACCTTTCCATTTTCTCATAAGCCGCCATGGCTCTCCTCATCTATTACCCAAGGTGAAACGGCTCGCGCCGTTCTATGAAAAAATAACAAATGTTTTGTCGTTAGGCGTCATACGAGCATAGGCAGGAGACTCGCCTTTACAACCTTTTATTTTAAAAAAAGGCAGGCCTCTGAACGTTCTCAGATAACCTGCCCGTTTATTTCATTTGTAAATCAAGTATAGGGATTGTCGAATTTCCGAGCAGCCGTTTCCTGAACAGCCTGATCGTGCAAGGTGAAACGGCTGGCGCCTTCCTTTGGCGGCGCAACGCGTTTCATTCCGAGAAATATAGAGAAAGGATCGCGTTAGGATATCCTTTCCTATATTTCAAGCTAGAAACTTGCAGCAGCCAGACCTTGCTCCTCGAGCGACACCAGATACTGATCCAAAATGTCCACCATCCGGTCCCGGCCGGTTTCTTCCATAATAACATCCTTGACGCGGGCACCGCCCGGCAAGCCTTTCAAATACCAAGCCAGATGCTTGCGCATTTCCCGTACGGCAACCGCCTCGCCCTTCAGGTCAATGAGACGATCCAGATGAAGAATAGCAACCTGCATCTTCTCGCGCGGCATTGGATCGGGCAGCAGCTCGCCATTCGTCAAATATTGAATGGTCCGATACAGCATCCAAGGGTTTCCAAGCGCACCACGGCCGATCATGACGCCGTCGCAGCCTGTATGCTCCAGCAAGCGCCTGGCATCTTCAGGTGAAAAAACATCCCCGTTGCCGATTACCGGAATCGACACAGCCTGCTTCACATCGCGAATGATGTCCCAATTCGCTACACCTGTGTACTGCTGCTCGCGCGTACGACCGTGTACGCTGACCGCTTTGCCGCCAGCACGCTCAACGGCGCGCGCATTTTCCACCGCATAAATATGCTCGTCATCCCAGCCGATGCGCATTTTCACCGTTACCGGTTTATCGACAGCTTCTACTACGGCAGAAACCATCTCGTAAATTTTGTTCGGGTCAAGGAGCCAGCGCGCACCAGCATCGCATTTCGTTACCTTAGGTACCGGGCAGCCCATATTGATATCAATAATATCAGCATTGGTTTGCTTATCCACGACCTTCGCCGCCTCGACCAGCGATTCACGGTCACCGCCGACAATCTGCAGGCTAAGCGGCTTCTCACGCTCGTCCACGAACAGCATTTCCCTCGTCCGCTTATTGCCGTGCAAAATCGCCTTGTCGCTCACCATCTCCGCGCACACAAGACCTGTTCCAAACTCTTTCGCAATTAGACGAAAGGCTGGATTACACACGCCGGCCATCGGCGCGAGTACAACTCTGTTCTTCATCTCGATGTCGCCGATTTTCAGCATGCTTCTCCACGCTCCTTCTGGTTTGTTCAAATATAAGCATTTATAAGTTTTACCCTTATAACGGGCTTATACTTCACCCGCGAAACGGTAGCTATACCGCCAGAGGACGGCGTCAGCCGTTTACGCTTGCTTACGCGTTTCCATTTGATTCCGAATCCGTCAACTCTTCATAGCTAACGCCAAGGGTGTTTGATATATGAATCAATAACTTCGCGTCCGCCTTGCGGGTGCCGCGCTCAAGGGAGCCTAACACCGCTACCGACACGCCAAGTACTTTTGCTAATTCCTGCTGTGTATAGCCCTTTAGCTTACGAAATGCCCGGACTCGCTGTGCCAATTGATGATTTTCCATAACATGATGCCTTCCTTTCCATCCTGAAGCGCTGAAGCCGCGGCCGCAGCCACCTGTTCCTTAAGCGGATGGGACTGCTCGATTACATCACCAAGCGGAACGAGCACGAAAGAACGTTCCATCATTCGCGGATGCGGAAGTGTCAGCTCCTCGCCATCCATCACGACATCAGCATACAACAGCAAATCGAGATCTATAGTGCGCGGCCCCCAGCGTATATCTCTAACACGCCCAAGCTGCTGCTCGGTATCCAGCAGAACGTGCAGTAAAGCAAGCGGGGACAGCGTAGTTCGTACGGCGATAGCCATATTCAGAAAAGGGGGCTGATCCGTATAGCCGACCGGATCGGTCTCATATACGCCCGAAACGCGAAGCACTTCGATGTCTGGGCGGCCGCTTAACTGCTGGATCGCTTGCAGCAAAAGCTGCTGCCGATCCCCTACATTTGAACCGAGAGCCACATATGCATCTGCGGGCGAATTAAACGGAGACAATGCGTCCATCAGCATCCCGCTTTCTGTGCAGCTCTACCGTCACGCCATCAAAATGAATGTCGAACGGCGGGTTCGGCTTCGTCACACGAACCGTTACTTCATTTATCATAGTATAAGCCGCCAGCAACTGGGTTGCAATGCTACCCGCTAAAGCCTCGATCAATTTAAACGGCGTTCCTTCGACGATTTTCTTCGTTAGCGCATGCAATTCGGCATAATTCACCGTTGCTTCCAAATCATCCATCGTTGCCGCTTTCTCCAAATCCATCAGCAGTTCCAGATCAACACCGAATTTTTGCCCCAGCCTGTTCTCTTCCGCAAAAACACCGTGATAACCGTAAAACTGCATGCCTTTCACAAGCATTCTATCCATAAGCTTACGCCCCTTATACTTATATCTGAAACTATGAATAACGCGGGTAGGTAATCGCATCCGACATTATAGCTGTTCTTTTATTCGCGCGCACATCATGCACCCTGACGATTTGACAGCCTTGAGCAATGCCCAGCGCCGTCGTCGCTGCCGTACCCTCTACCAGCTCTTCCCTTGGCAACTCTAGCGTCTGCCTAATGAAGCTTTTGCGTGAAGTGCCCAGCAGTACAGGATAGCCAAGAGCGTGCAGCTCGGCGAGCCGTCCTAGAAGCTCCATATTTTGCTCATGGGTTTTGGCAAAGCCAAGACCGGGATCTAGCCAGATATGCTCCTCTTTCACGCCCGCATCTCTTGCGATTTCGATGCTTTCTTTCAAATCGGCAATAACATCCTCCACAAAATCGGCTGCCAGGTAGACGGGATTCGTCCGATTATGCGTTAAAATAACTGGGCAGCCGTATTCCGCTGCGGCTGCCGCCATATCCGCATCAAATTTGAGTCCCCAAATATCATTAATAATCGTAGCCCCTGCGGCGAGCGCGTGACGTGCTGTCTTTGCCTTATACGTATCGATCGATATCGCAATGTGAGGCAGCGCAGCACGGACAGCTTGTATGACCGGAATAACGCGGCGCAGCTCCTCCTCAGCATCGACCGGCACAAAGCCCGGGCGCGTGGATTCGCCGCCGATATCGATAATATCAGCGCCTTCTGCCGCCATCTCCAATGCACGGCTGGCAGCCGCCTCCGCTTCATTAAACTTCCCGCCATCGGAGAAGGAATCGGGTGTCGCATTCAAAATGCCCATAATCAGCGTGCGCTTGCCCAGCTCCAGCTGCTTCCCTCCAGGCAGCTCATAGCTCCTGCTGTAATATTCAAGCTTGCTTTCTCTTGTTATATTCATAAGTTCCGCTCACACCTTTAGCTATTCTAGTCTTCATGCGCAGCTGATTGACGCTTCCACCTTACTTGCTTCTCATCGTATCGGAGCGGTAAG
This sequence comes from Paenibacillus liaoningensis, assembly GCF_059609455.1. Lineage (NCBI taxonomy): Bacteria > Bacillati > Bacillota > Bacilli > Caryophanales > Paenibacillaceae > Paenibacillus > Paenibacillus liaoningensis. The sequence continues at coordinate 47,982 of NZ_JCAALU010000028.1, read as the reverse complement.
CCTTTAGCAGCTGGCGCGTGATCGGGCCGGCCACAGTCCCGGCTTTCCCGGCTTCCGCTTCCGCCTCAAGCATGGCTGCATTTCTGGCCTTTCCGGAGCCCGCGCCGCTTCCTGCACCCGCCTCTTTGCCAACCTGCACCAGAGTGCCGTCGGGACCTGATAACCGCGTCACTGGCACCAGTTCCTGAACGGAGCCCGTCAGCCAAATTTCATCTGCCCCAAGCAGCTGGTTCCAGCTGTAATAGCCTTCCTCCACCTGGAAGCCTGCCGCACGGGCCAGTTCCATAACGCGCTCTCGCGTAATGCCAGGCAAAATGCCTGTATCAACCGCGGGCGTCCGAATGACACCATCCTGGGCAAAAAAAAGATTGCTGACGATGCCCTCCGTCAGCAGGCCAGCACCGCTCAGCATCATTCCTTCTGCTCCCGGCGAGGCATTGCTCGCGGCCAGCTCGCGCTTCGCTATAATATTATTCATATAATGCAGTGATTTAAGCCGAATCTCGCCTTCTGGCGTATTGCGCTTCGTATGCAGCAGCCTAAGCTCGCGGCCATGCTCATAAAGCGCGGCCTGATAAGGCGGCAGCGGCTTCATCAAGATCAGCTCCTGCGGCTGCTCATAATCGCCCACCGGCAAGCCTAGCCCGCCATCGCCTGCTGTAACGGTCAGCCGGACATAACCATCCTTCAGCTCATTCGCATGAAGCAGCTCGGCGATCCTCGCCTCAAGCGCACTTTGATCCGCTTTGTAGCGAATGCCCAGTGACAAACAGCCCGCCTCCAGCCGCCGCAAATGCCGTTCCAGCAAATAAGCGCGGCCGCCATAGGTCCGGAACGTCTCGAACAAACCCAAACCGTACAAAAAGCCGTGATCATATATTGAGATCACAGCTTGACCGGCATCCATGACAACGCCGCCAAACGCGACCTTCATCGCGGCGCGCCTGTACGAATTTTCAAAAAGTTGCGCAGCAGCGTCAGCCCATGCTCGGAAATAATCGATTCCGGATGGAATTGCACCCCTTCAATCGGGTATTCTTTGTGGCGAAGGGCCATAATTTCGCCTTCCGCTGTTTCTGCACTGATTTCAAGACAGTCTGGCAGGGTCTCTTTTTTCACGATAAGGGAATGGTAACGGGTTGCGGTGAACGGCGAAGGGATGCCTTCAAAAATCGTTTTGCCGTCATGCACCATTTGTGATGTTTTGCCATGCATCAAACGTTCAGCGCGAATGACATCGCCGCCAAAAGCTTGTCCAATCGCCTGATGGCCAAGGCACACGCCGAAAATCGGAATTTTTCCTTTAAAATGCTCAATGAGCGACAGGCTGATGCCCGCTTCGTTCGGAGAGCAAGGTCCCGGAGAAATCAAAATATGATCAGGTGCCAATTGCTCAATGTCCGCCAGCCCCAGCTCATCATTTCTTTTCACAACAATGTCCTCGCCAAGCTCGCCTAAATATTGCACCAGGTTGTAGGTAAACGAATCATAGTTATCTATTACGAGAATCATCGCATGCGCCCCCTCTAATGTTTGCGCCCGCTTGGCGCAGCCTGCCTGAACCGTTCACTATACTCAATCGCCTTCCACAGCGCCTTCGCCTTGCTTAATGATTCCTTATATTCGCGCTCCGGCTTGGAATCAATGACGATGCCTGCTCCGGCCTGAATATGCACCATGCCATCTTTGACGACCATAGTTCGTATGATAATATTAAATTCCATATCGCCATTATAGTCAATCCATCCGAGCGAGCCGGTATAAGGACCACGCCTTACAGGCTCCAGCTCTTCAATGATTTCCATCGTGCGGATTTTGGGAGCGCCTGTTATAGTTCCGCCTGGGAAAGTAGCCGCAATCACATCGTAAGCATCCTTGCCCTCGGCAAGCCGTCCCTCCACTTGGGATACCAAATGCATCACATGCGAATATTGCTCTATGACCATCAGCTCTTCCACTTTCACCGTGCCGTAAGCCGAAATCCGGCCCAAATCGTTGCGCTCCAAATCGACCAGCATAATATGCTCGGCGCGCTCCTTCTCGCTCGTCCGCAGCTCCTCCGCCATGAGCTCGTTTTCCGCCTCTGTTCGGCCGCGTCTGCGCGTTCCGGCAATTGGGCGGGCTGCAAGCAAGTCGCCGCGGCGCTCAACGAGCAGCTCCGGGGAAGCCGAAACGAGCTGAAAGTCAGGACAGCGCAGAAAGCCCATATATGGAGAAGGATTAATGAGACGAAGCCATTCGTACAGCTCTTCTGGCTGCACACCCAGCGCCCGGCTCTGCCTCACCGATAAATTAACCTGAAATACGTCGCCTTGCCCGATGTAACGCTGAATTTGCCGAACAGCCTCCTCAAAGGCTTCCTTCGAAAAACGCGTACTGATCCCGCCCATCTCATCCAGATTGCTCTGGAGGGAATCGTCCGTGGCAAGCTGCAGACGCTCTTGACGCAGCTGGCGGCTGTCGCTTGTGCTTGAGCTAGCAGCATGATTCACGCCCCGCTGTCCATTCGCTTCGCTTCCGAACCGCTTCTCCCAATAAACGGCCATCTCATCGGCCCGCGAGCAAGCTTGCGCATAAAGACGCCGCAGCTCCTCTTCACCCGCATCGCTTGGCACAAGCGTATGCACCGCGCAATATAGCTTCTTGTCGCTATGATCGACAATCCACAGTTCATTTAAACGCAGAAATAAATAATCCGGCAAATTCAAGTCGTCCTCCGTCAGCTCCGGCAGCCGCTCAATCGAACGAATGACGTCATAGCTCCAAAATCCGACACAGCCGCCTGTCCATTTCGGCATGCCAGCTGCTTCAAGCTTCGGCGCGCGATAAGGCTCCATCCAGCTCCGCACCACTTCGAGCGGCTTGCCTTGATAGCGTACGACTGAATCAGCTGCCTGTGAAGCATCGGCGAGATCTGGGCTCAACGCCCGGGCTTCCGCCTCCAAACCTTTGCCGCGAATGACGCTTTCCGGCTGCAAGCCGAGATACGTATAGCGCCCGCCCTTGCCGCTCTCCAGCACAAAAGCATACGGCGATGCATCCCGCCATGCCTCTTCCCATGAAGCGACGCCTTCTTCTCCAAGCGGCAGCTCCCGCAGCAGTGGAAAAGTCGTATACTTCTGCTCGGCGTGCCACCCTAACCAATAGTCCAAGGCGGTGAACATCACCTTCCAACCCCCGATCGACAAGCATGTTTATTTTGCCTAGTATACAGAATACCCGCCCAAAAGGAAAGAGCGCTGCCACCATATTCATGCGGCCCATTACGCCCATCAAGCGTAAACGGCTGCAGCCGTCCTCTGGCGGCAAAGCTGCCGTGTCGAAGGTGAATGCTAAGCCGTTTATAAGGGTGAAACTTATACATTCTTATAATTGAAAAAAGCCCTCCACTCAAATGAATGGAAGGCCAGTCAAACGGTACACCGCTCCAATTAAGGCACGGCCCCGCTTGGTCATAAGTGTTAGTTCTCGAAGTTGAACAGCGGCGTACTTAGGTAACGCTCACCGTTACTTGGAACAACCGCGATAACGCGCTTGCCTTTGCCGAGTTCTTTCGCTACTTTCAAAGCAGCATAGATTGCAGCACCGGAGGAAATTCCGCACAAGATGCCTTCTTCTTTCGCAGCACGGCGTGCGTAGTCGAATGCATCATCATTTTCAACGGTAATCACTTCGTCGTAGATCTCACGGTCCAAAATCGTCGGCACGAAGTTAGCGCCAATACCTTGGATTTTGTGAGGGCCAGGCTGTCCGCCCGAAAGCAGTGGGGAAGCCGCTGGCTCAACCGCGTAAATTTTAATATCTTTGAAGTTCTTCTTCAGCACTTCGCCAGTACCCGTAATTGTGCCGCCAGTACCAATGCCCGCTACGAATGCATCCAGCTTGCCGTCCAGGGAGTTGATCGCCTCAACGATTTCTGGGCCTGTCGTCTCGCGGTGGATTTTCACATTCGCTTGGTTATTGAACTGCTGCGGGATAAAATAGGACGGGTTTTCTTTCGCCAGCTCTTCAGCTTTGCGTACAGCTCCGTTCATGCCTTCCGAACCCGGCGTCAGAACCACTTCTGCACCATAGGCACGAAGCAGGTTGCGGCGCTCAATACTCATCGTCTCAGGCATAACAAGAATAGCTTTATAACCTTTAGCCGCTGCTACCAAGGCAAGACCGATACCTGTGTTGCCGCTCGTAGGCTCAACAATTGTATCGCCTGGCTTAATGACGCCTTCCTGTTCAGCTACTTCGATCATGCTGATTGCGATACGGTCTTTTACGCTCGCACCTGGGTTTTGATATTCAAGCTTCACATAAATTTCAGCGCTGTCCTCAGGAACAAGACGATTCAAGCGAACTAGCGGTGTATCACCAATTAGATCAGTAATGCTTTGCACGATTTTTGCCATGTGTCATACTTCCTCCTTATTCCGACTAATTCAGTTGGTTTTTTAACTAATTCCATCTTATCAATGAGTTGTATTCGTTGTCAATACCTTCATTTCCTTCAAGCGAAAACGGCTGGCTAACGCCATCCCCGACGGAAAAAGTTCCGTTTTGCATTGAAATATAAGCCTGATATAAGTAGAAGCCTTATAAATGCTTATATTTTGAAAAAGACGGATTGTTCGCCCATTTTCCAAACGTCTGGCGAATACGGCTATATGATGCTCCAATATAATGGAAGCTTATAAACAAACCTAAAATTTCTTATATTTACGGAAAGGTGACCGCATCATATTTGTCCAATAGCTGCTGCTCAATTTGGCTTAGCGAAGGAGCCTGTGATAAAGCCAGCTCTTTGCGAACAAGTTCATGCAATTGCTGCCCCTGTGGCTTATCCGTTGTATGACGCTCCATCAAACGAATAATGGCATAACCTTCGGCAATGGCTATCGGGCCGGCAATCTCTCCCGTACCCAGCTTGCTTGCTGCTGAAAGAATCGCCAGCTCATGAAACGGGTCATTCGCATCAATAAGGCCTAAATCACCGCCAGCCTCTGCCGTAAAAGCATCTATTGAGTTTTCAGTCGCGGTTTGCGCGAAATCCGCTCCTTGGGACAGTTTGTCCAGCACGCGGTTCGCCTCTTCCTTATTCGCCGTCACAATCCAGGATAAGCGATATTGCAGCTTGTCGCCGTACTGTTCCTCATGATCCGCAATGTAGCGTTCAACCTCAGCGTCCGGCACGTCCACTTTTTGGATCGCTATTTTTTCAGTCAACAGCCTGTACTTCACATCCTTCAAAACTTCCTCTTTGGACATGCCAAGCTGCTGATCCATGACCCGGTAAAAATCCTCTTCGCTATCGTACCCTTCTGCCTGCTCCTCCACAGCTCTCTGCTGTTCCTGAGCGGTAACCTCAAGCTGCTGCGAGGCAGCTTCTTGGTCAATGGCGCTGTGAATCATCATCAGCTTGAGGGTGGCTTCGCCATATTGCTCGCTGAGCCTGTTCATCAGCTCGCTTACCCTAATGCTGTGATTGCCAATGATGGCAATAATTTTATCGTTTTCCGAGCTGCCGGGTACTATCTCATTGCCCGTCTCCGTACGTGTTCCCGAATCCGGCTCATGCTCTGGCAGCCCTTCAGAAAAAGGCGACAATCTCACTACAACAACTACACTGAGCACGATCATGCACAACGCCTGAATGACGACGATCGTCCTGACTACACCGATTTTGTTCATTGCCCGGTAGCCTCCATCTTAATGGATCGGCTTCGGTTTGGCTTGGTCGAGCAATTGCTCCAGCTCAGTACGGTTAAACTGGTAAGCTTCATTACAGAAGTGGCATACGACCTCTGCTTTTCCTTCTTCTTCAATCGTTTGCTGCAATTCCGATTCGCCCATGCTGATCAGAGTCTGCTCTACGCGCTCGCGCGAGCATTTGCATTGAAAACGCAAATCCAGCGACTCATGGATGACAGCATCGTCGCCGACGACCCATTTGAGCAGCCCTTCTGGCGTCTCGCCCTGATCGAGCAGCGCAGTGACAGGAGGCATCGCACTGAGCGCTTTCTCCAGCTTTGTAATTTCTGCATCCGTAAGTCCTGGCATCAGCTGTACGATAAAGCCGCCAGCGTGGATGACGCGGCCATCCTCATCGACCAGCACGCCTAGCCCAACTGCGGAAGGCGTCTGCTCCGATACGGCAAAATAATAGGTGAAATCTTCGCCCAGCTCGCCGGAAACAATCGGAACGCTGCCGCGGTAAGGCTCTTTCAGGCCTAGATCCTTTGTAATATGAATATAACCGCTATGGCCTACTGCACCTGCAACATCAAGCTTGCCCTGCGCATTGCTTGGAAGCAGAACGAGCGGATTGTCCGTGTAGCCTCGCACTTCTCCATGAGCATTTGCATCAACAACAATTTGTCCCATTGGGCCATCGCCCTTCACTTGAATCGTCAGCTTTTCTTCGCCCTTCAGCATGGCGCCCATAATAGCTCCGGCTGTTGCCGTTCTGCCGATCGCCGCCGTTGCTGTCGGCAGTGTACCGTGCCGGCGCTGCAGCTCATCGACCAATTGCGTTGTACGGGCAGCGAAAACACGAATTTTGCCTTCCCATGCCGTGCCGCGCACCAAAAAATCTTTCCTTTGCTCCATCGTCTATCCCTCCTGATTCCGTTCATATATAATACGCAAGCCTTCTAATGTCAGAAGCGGATCAACTTCATCTATCGTTTCCGATTCTGAGCTAATTAACTCAGCCAAGCCGCCCGTCGCGATGACACGCGGCGAAACTTTAAACTCCTTGCGAATTCTGCGCACGATACCGTCCACTTGTCCAGCATAGCCGTATATAATGCCCGCCTGCATAGATGTGACCGGATTGCGGCCGATTACGCTTGGCGGCTTCACCAGCTCAATGCGCGGCAGCTTCGCCGCCCGCTGATAAAGCGCCTCTGTCGAGATAGCAATGCCCGGCACAATGGCGCCGCCCAAATAGCTGCCAGCGGCATCAATGTAATCAAACGTCGTTGCGGTGCCAAAGTCGACGACAATAAGCGGGCTGCCATATTTGACGATGCCCGCCACCGAATTCACGATGCGGTCAGCACCAACCTCGCGAGGGTTTTCATACCGGATATTGAGTCCTGTCTTCACGCCTGGGCCGACGATATACGGTTTCTTGCGCAAATACTTCATGCACAGCTGCTCCAGCGTCCGCATCAGCGGCGGAACGACGGATGAAATAATGACGCCTTCCATCTGCTCCAAACGCATGCCGGCAAAATGAAACAAATGATGAAAGTTGATGCCATATTCATCAACTGTAGCGGAACGATTCGTGCTGAGCCTCCAGTGATGGAGCAGCTCCTTGCCTTGATAAATGCCCAGCACTATATTCGTATTGCCGACGTCAATGACGAGAATCAAGACATTGCCCCTCCCTTCTTCGCATTAAGGTCGAGACTAATATCAAGCGATTGAAAGGAGTAGGTAAGGCCTCCTACCGAAATGACATCTACACCGCAAGCGGCTATGCCGTAAATCGTATCAAGCCGCACATTGCCCGAAGCTTCTACAATAACATGTGGCGAGCGCTGCTTGATTTGCTTGACAGCTGCCTTCATCATATCTTGCGGCATATTGTCGAGCATAATAATATCAGCGCCGCATGCAATCGCCTCATCGACCTGCTCCAAAGATTCCGTCTCCACTTCAATCTTCATCGTATGGGGAATGCCTGCTCGCGCTGCTTCCACCGCTTCCCGAATACCGCCTGCGCCCTTAATATGATTATCCTTGATCATAACGGCATCATACAAGCCAAACCGGTGATTCGAGCCGCCGCCTACGCGAACGGCATATTTTTCAAGCAAGCGATGGCCTGGCGTCGTTTTGCGCGTGTCGACCAGCCTAACCGGCAAGCCCTGCAAAGCCGCTACAAATTCGCTTGTCTTCGTCGCAACGCCGGACATCCGCTGCATTAAATTAAGCGCAAGGCGCTCCCCTGTCAGCAGACTATGGATGCTGCCCTCTACTTCCGCGAGCACGGTGCCTTTTTCCACATACTGCCCATCCTCAACCTTCGCCGTGAAGACCAGCGAGCGATCAACGGTTTCAAACACAAGGCGAGCAATCGGAATGCCGGCAATCCGTCCATTTTCCTTTACATGAATAACAGCCTTCGCCTGCGCCCCGCGCGGAATCGTCATAGCGGTCGTTACATCGCCGCTTCCGATATCTTCCGCAAGCCAGCTGCGTATTTGTGCGCGCAGTGCTTCATTATAGCCGTCCAGCGTCGTCTCAAACATTGGTTAACCGCTCCTCTGTCCTCCCGTATACACGGTGCATTACAGTATGCTTGCGCCAAGCCTGATCATTGCGCTCCGGGAAGTCCTCACGGTAATGCGCGCCGCGGCTCTCCTCCCGCTGCAAAGCGGATTCCGCCATCAGCAGGGCGCATGTCAACATATTGGCAAATTCAAATTCTTCCCGCTTGGTCAGCATCGCTTGAAAAATCGGAAGCTGGCGCCGCAGCTCTTCAAGACCCTTCTCCAAACCCTTCGCATCACGCTGCAAGCCTGCGTACCTGACCATAATCTTTTGCAGCTTCAATCTCCGCTCCACAACGGCCTGAATCGGCACGCTGCTGCGCGGTACGCTGCTCTCTATTATAGGCTGAATCTCTGCATGCTCTGCAAGTTTATCAATCGCCTCGACGATTCGCTTGCCGAAAACGACCGCTTCCGACAGCGAATTGCTCGCTAAGCGATTCGCTCCGTGAACGCCTGTCGAGGAAACCTCGCCGCAGGCGAACAGCCTTTTAATATTGGTTTCCCCATCGAGATCGGTTTTAACGCCGCCCATCATATAATGTGCAGCAGGGGCAACCGGAATCCAATCCGTCGTCAGATCCAAACCATAACGCAAGCAGAATTCATAAATATTCGGAAAACGATGCTTCACCATATCCGGCGACTCATGCGTCACATCCAAATAAACGAAGGTTGATTTCGTGGCCTCCATCTCGCTAATAATGGCGCGGGCCACCACGTCACGCGGCGCCAGCTCCAGCTGAGGATGGTAATGCTCCATAAAACGCTCGCCCCGCGTATTGCGAAGTACGGCTCCCTCGCCGCGCACCGCTTCTGAAATCAGGAACCGCGGCGCCCCTGGGTAGCATAGGGAGGTCGGATGGAATTGAACAAACTCTACATCCTGTATATAAGCTCCTGCCCGGTAAGCCATTGCGATCCCATCGCCTGTGGCTACTTCAGGATTCGTCGTGTAACGATAGAGCTGGCCGGCTCCGCCAGAGCATAAAATGGTCGCCTTGCCGCGCACAAGCAGACGCGAGCCGTCGGGCTTTTGCACAACAGCGCCAACACATTCTCCATCATTAGTCACCAAATCGATGACAAAATGGTCGTCCCAAACTTCAATACCCGGCTTAGACAACGCTTTCTCCGATAAGGCTCGTACAATTTCGTAGCCCGTCGCATCCCCATTCGCATGCAAAATACGGCGCTGGCTGTGAGCGCCTTCCTTCGTCAGCGCAAACTCGCCATTTTCCAAATCGAACTGCGTGCCCATTTCAATGAGCTGATTTACACCCTCTGGCCCCTCGTGCACAAGCACATTGACCGCATCCTCCGAGCACAAGCCCGCTCCCGCAATCAACGTGTCATCGCTGTGATAAGCGGGTGAATCATCCTCCGATATGACCGCGGCAATGCCGCCCTGCGCATAGCGGGTGTTGCTGTCCAGCAGCGACTTCTTCGTAATCATCAGCACGGAATGCCGATCACTTGCCCGAAGTGCGGTAAAAAGACCGGCAATGCCGGCCCCAATCACAATAACATCCTTCTCGATTACCGGCAGTTCGTCTAAATTGATGTCTACAAGGTATCTGGGAATCATTTTTCGCGCCTCCAGGCATAGGAGTAGCGCATGCTGCTCCTATTTCACGAGTAACATGCGCTCCAAGGACAAGCGTGCTTGATCCGCCACATGCGGCGGTACATAGATTTGCGGCTGCATCGTTTCGAGGCATTTTACCAGCTTTTTGAGGTTATTAACCTTCATGTTCGGGCAGACCAAATATTTAGATGCAAAAAGGAATGTTTTGTCCGGGCTGTCCAGCCGCAGCTGATAGCCAGTGCCATCCTCCGTGCCGACGATGAACTCCTTGCAATCCGATTCCTTGCAGTATTTAATAATCGCTGTCGTACTGCCGACAAAATCACCCAGCTCCACCACTTCAGGGCGGCACTCAGGATGCACAACAAACTGCGCATTCGGGTGTTTCGCCTTCATTTCCTCTACATCCTTGACCGTCAACATGTCGTGCGTGTTGCAGTAACCTTCCCAGATAATCATATTCTTATCGGTTTTCTGCTGCACGTAATGCCCAAGGTTTTTGTCCGGTACCCAAATGACGTCTTGGCCTTCCACGGAGTTTACAACGTTAACCGCATTTGCCGATGTACAACAAATGTCAGTCTCTGCCTTAATTTCGGCAGATGAGTTAATATACGTAACGACGGTCGCATTCGGATGCTGGGCTTTCAGCTTGCGAAGACCATCGACATTGACCATATCCGCCATCGGGCAGCCTGCACGCTCGTCCGGAATAATAACCGTTTTGTTCGGTGCCAAAATTTTTGCGCTCTCGCCCATAAAATGCACGCCGCAAAATACGATAACATCCGCGTCCGTCTGCGCCGCTTTTTGTGCTAGCAAAAAAGAATCTCCACGGAAATCTGCAACCTCTTGAATTTCATCACGCTGATAATAATGAGCAAGAATGATGGCGTTGCGCTCTTTCTTCAATTGCATTAGCCGTTCCCGCAGTTCGCGGTTCTGCTCCGCCTTGCGTTCAAGTGCCAGTGCTTCCACAGTTAATCCTCTCCTCTTATGAGGGAAGGGCAAGCTGATTGCCCATTCCAGATATGGCTACTTCCGACTTTGTGAATTGATGCACAAACCTAAAAAGTCGTTCGCCTTTCATTTGACCTTTACGGTAAATTCATTTGATAAGGTTTAATTTACTCCAGGCAGATCATGCTGTCAATGCGTTTATGACAAAAGTGTGAATTCCCATTGAAAATAGCGCCTGCCGCAGCTGAACTTTCCATCATTGGCGACTATTGTGTATAAATGCAGCATTTACGCACATAGTTATCAACAAGTTATCCACAATCGTGGGTTTTCTGTGACTAACCTTGCGCAAATAATCAGAATACAAAAAACTTCCCTTGGATTGATCACGACATACGTGATATCCATGGGAAGTTTGGAGCTCTTTGATTCTATTAGCGTTTTGCCGGATCGTATGGTTCGCCAAGCGAGCCTGGAGCAGAAGAACGTCCTACTGCACCTACGAGTACAACCAACGTCAATACGTATGGCAGCATATAGAAAAACTCGGTCGGAATTTGCTGCGACCAATCGAACAGTTGGGCAAAGTTGCGAATCGCTTGCGCGAAGCCGAAGAAAATAGCAGCTCCCGCAACGCCAAGCGGATTCCATTTTCCGAAAATTACAGCCGCGATAGCGATAAAGCCTTGGCCCGAAATGGTATTATGGGCAAAGTTGCTCGTCGTTGTTAACGTAATGGTCGCACCGCCAAGACCTGCAAGTGCGCCGCTAAGCAGCACGCCGATATAACGGTATTTTGTTACGCTGATCCCCACTGTGTCGGCCGAGCTCGGGTATTCTCCGACTGCGCGAAGGCGCAAGCCGAAGTGCGTTTTGTACAGTACAATATAGCTGATAATGACAAGCAAAATAACAACATATGTCGTCGGATAAGCTTTAAAGAACGCCTCTCCAAAAAACGGAATATCTGATAAATAAGGGATTTCCCATTTGTTGAATACATGAGTCAGCGTTGTTGTCTGTCCCGAACCTTCATACAAGCTCTTCGTCAAATAAATCGCGATGCCCGCTGCCAAAATATTAATAACGACACCGACTATCGTCTGATCCGCCTTAAATGTAATGGTAGATACCGCATGTAGAAGGGCAAATATCACCCCATATATAGCTGCCCCCACTAAGCCTATCCACGGAGCAGATTCCTCATAACCAGCTTGTATCGCATAGTCGGTAATGACTGCTGCCGCGAACGCGCCTGACACCATCAGGCCTTCGAGACCGATATTAATAACGCCAGATCGCTCAGAAAAGAGACCACCGAGACCGGTAAAAATAAGCGCCGTAGAAAATACAAGCGTAACGTTAACAAGCTGACCCAATATTTCCAGTGCATTCATATTAGATCGCCTCCTTACGCTTGTCTGCACGTCGTCCAAGGAATGGTTTTATGAAAAACTTTACTATGCCATGCGAAGCAATAAAGAAGATGATCGAACCAATAACGATTCGAACGAGCTCTGGCGGTACGCCCGCTCCAAAGCTCATACCCGCAGAGCCATAGCTGAGACCACCGAACAGTATAGCACCGAACAATACGCCAATTGGCGTATTGCCGCCAAGCAAAGCAACTGCGATACCATCAAAGCCATAGCCCCATGGCGCTGCTAGAATCGTCTGATAGCCAAATACGCCCAGCGTCTCAAACACGCCTGCCAGCCCCGCAAACAAGCCGCTAATAAACATCGACTTTACAATGGTGCGATTGACATTAATGCCTGCATACAGCGCTGCGTCAGGGCTTTGTCCCACTGCTCTGAGCTCATAGCCCTGCTTCGTTCTCCACAGAATAATATAAAATACACCAATACCGAGCAAGGCAATGACCGTACCCCAATGCATACGGGCATGATCCATCGCATCGGACAACCAGCCAATCGATACCAGTGCAGATTCTTGGATTGGATCTGATTTTTGCTGCCCTTTTGCCACAAAAAATGCGCGAATAATGTAATTGGACAAATAAAGCGCGACCCAGTTCAACATGATGGAAGAAATAACTTCGTTAACGCCGCGAACAGCCTTCAAATAGCCGGTCAAGGCCGCCCATAAGCCTCCGCACAGCGCTCCGACAATAATAGCAAGCGGAGCATGTAGAAACCACGGTAGGTCAAGCGTAATCCCGATGACGGTTGCACCAGTCATACCCATCATGAACTGGCCTTCTACCCCGATATTAAACAGGCCCGTACGGAAAGCGAAAGCAACCGCTGTACCTGTGAATATCAGCGGGGTAATTGCACGAATAGCCTCGCCCATATCGTAAGGACTGCCAAATAGCTTTTTGATCAGCGATTGGTAAGCCAGTATAGGATCGAACCCGCCTGCCAGCATGGCTATCGCCCCGCATAACAGACCCAAAATGATAGCCACCAAGGGGACGAGGAAAGATGTTTTATTGAATGTTTTTCCAGCAATTCCTTTGACTTTATCCATGGTTGCTATCTCCCACCTTTGCTCGGCTCATTCGCCGCCGAATTGCCTGCCATCATTAGACCCAGCTGTTGATCATCACGCTGATCAGCATCGGCATAGCCCATTATTTTACCTTCATACATAACCGCAATGCGGTCAGACAACGCGTACAGCTCATCCAGTTCGAACGATACAAGCAAAATCGCTTTACCTGCATCCCGCGCTTCAATCAGCCGCTTATGCACATATTCGATCGCCCCTATATCCAAGCCACGAGTCGGCTGCACAGCAATGAGTAAAGATGGGTTTTTCCAGAGCTCACGCGCAATAATAGCCTTCTGCTGGTTGCCGCCCGACAAGGAGCGGGCCTTCGCCCCAATACCTGACGAACGTACATCAAACTCCGTTACTAATTGATTCGCAAGCAAGTCTATTGCTTTATAATCGATAAAGCCGTTTTTCCCGAACTGAGGATCAAAATACGTATCCAGCACCATGTTTTCGCTGAGCGTGAAATCTAGTACCATACCATGCTTGTGACGATCCTCTGGAATGTGGCTTACGCCTGCAACGGACAACTGGCGCGGCGTTTTATTGATCATTTCCTTACCCTGAAGCTTTACAGATCCGCCTGATGCTTTACGCATTCCTGTAATGGCCTGTACTAGTTCACTTTGTCCATTTCCATCAACACCAGCAATACCCAAAATTTCGCCCGCACGGATATCAAAGGCTACTCCGTTCAGAACAAGTTTTTTCTCTTCGCCCTTCATCGTAAGGTTGTCAACGGATACGATAAGCTCTCCGGGCTCTTTCTTAGTCTTTATAGCCTGGAAATTAACATCGCGGCCTACCATAAGTTCAGCAAGCTGCTGCTCATTCGTTTCTTTGGTCGTGACGGTACGCACAACCTTGCCACGACGAATAACCGTAACGGAATCCGCAAGTGCCATAACCTCTTTTAGCTTATGCGTAATCAAAATAATGGACTTGCCTTCGGCAGCCAAATTGCGCAAAATACCAATCAGCTCTTCGATTTCCTGTACGGTCAGCACCGCTGTCGGTTCATCGAAGATCAAAATTTCGGCCCCGCGGTACAAAGTTTTCAAAATTTCCACACGCTGCTGCATACCCACCGTAATATCTTTAATCCGCACCTGCGGATCTACTTTCAATGCATAACGCTCCGAGATGGAACGGACTTTGTCATTTGCTTGCTTATAATTGACGAATGTGCCAAACTTGCGCGGCTCATTGCCAAGCACAATATTTTCAGCCACCGTAAATGGCTGTACGAGCTTAAAGTGCTGATGCACCATGCCAATTCCGAGTTCAATCGCCTTACCTGCTCCTTCAATAACTGTTTTATTGCCGTTAACCCAAATTTCTCCTTCATCCGGCTGATACAGCCCGAACAAAATGTTCATCAATGTGGACTTGCCTGCACCATTCTCGCCCAGCAATGCATGGATTTCGCCTTTCTTGAGCTCAAAATCAATCGAATCATTGGCTACAAGACCGGGAAAGCGTTTCGTAATCCCCTTAAGTGTGACAGCCGCTGCACTTTGTTTCATCCAGTTATCCTCCCCGGTTTGTTAGCTCCCAATCTCAAAAAAGGACAAGACCAGCTCATAGCAGGTCTTGTCGGCTGTACATAATAAACAAACGACATCTAAATAGATTAATTGAAAATTATTTAATATCAGCTGGAACTACAAGCGATCCGCTAATAATTTGTTGTTTGTAATCTTCAACTTTTTTCATAATTTCTTCAGAAACGTTAGGGTTGTTTTCTGGCAGACCTACTGCGCCGTCTTTCAGACCAAGAACAAGCGATTTGCCGCCTTCCCATTTGCCGTTAATCAGGTCATTAGAAACTTGGTAAATGGCAGCTTCAACGCCTTTAAGCATGGAAGTAAGTGTGACTTCGTTGCCGAATTCGATCGATTGGTCCTTATCAACACCGATTACCCAAACATCTTGGCCTGCTTTTTTACGAGCTGTTGCTTCGTTAAATACGCCGTTACCAGTACCACCAGCAACTTGGAAAATAACATCTACGCCATCATTGTACATAACAGCTGCTGCTGCTTTACCTAGATCTGGTTTACCGAACTCGCCTGTGTAGTTGCGAATGATTTTCGCATCAGGATTTACTGCTGCTACACCTGCGTTGAAGCCTGCTTCAAACACAGTTACGCTTGGGATTTCCATGCCGCCCACAAAACCAATTTTATTCGATTTTGTTGTCAAGCCAGCAACTACACCTACAAGGAACGAACCTTCGTTAGCTGCGAAGTTAACAGAAACAACGTTTGGTGCGTCAACAGCGGAGTCGATGATGCCGAACTTGGAGTCTGGATTGTCTTTCGCTACTTTACCCATTGCATCTTGGAACAGGAAGCCTACGCCCCAGATCATATCGTATTTCTCAGAAATGAATGCGCGCAGATTCGGTTCCATATCAGCGTCGCCTTTACTTTCAAGATATTTCGTCTCCGAACCTGTATCTTTAGTTACTTTTTGCAAGCCATCCCAAGCGCTTTGGTTGAAGGATTTATCATTTACGCCGCCTGTATCTGTAACCATACCGATTTTGAGTTTAGCACCTGCTGCTGCCGATTCTTCAGGTGCAGCAGACGCTTCAGGCGACGCTGCTCCGTTTGTGCCAGAAGTACCCTTGTTGCCACCGCCACAAGCAGACAATACTAATGCGAACATAAGAACAATAGACAACATAAAACCTAAACGTTTTTTCATCTTCGATTTCTCCCCTTAATATAGATGTGTTGTAACTGCAACCTGCTTGCTTCTATTATTGTTGTTGTGCTTGGCTGCTATTCTCTTTATTATAATTGCTTATCTACATACGTCAACATTTTTACGTCATGTAACATGACATAGAAATTTTGTTCACGTCTATATCTCACAATTATTTAACATTTGTGCCAAACACGCCATTAAAAACCTCACACACACCCGACAAAACCAAATAATGGCTACGTTTTACCTCTATTATTATAGGCTAAACCCGAACATTAATAAAGTAAAATTAATCAAGCGTAAACGGCTTAAGCCGTCCTCTGGCGGCAAAGCACCGTTTCGAGGGTGAAATATAAGCCCTTTATAAGGACGTACCTTATAAATGCTTTTATTTCAAAAAAAGACAGCTATTTTCTCGGTCACTACTGAGAAAATAGCTGTCTCCATAAACAACGGGAAAGGACGCTTGTTCAACGACCGACTATACCTGGTTTAAAACACGTCCTTATCCTGTTTATTTCGGTTCTTCCTCATCGTTCGGTTTATCATCAGGCTTATCCAATGAAGGCGGAGTAATTTCTCCCGCTTCTCTTGATTGAATACGAACCTTTACATCGCCAATCGTATCGACGATTGGTTCAGTCGTTGGTTCAACAGCAACATTCTCTGCTTCGCCTTCCGCCAATTCAAGCGTGCCTGTTTCGATCAAACGTTTGATTTGATCCATTTCAAGCGTCTCTACAGATAGAAGTGTCTCCGCAATGGTGTGAACTTCTTTCGATTTCTCGGTGAGCAATTTTTTGGCACGCTCATAACAAGCTCCAATAATCGCTTGCATTTCTTGGTCAATTTCGTAAGCGATCGCATCGGAGTAATTTTGTTCATGGCCGATATCACGTCCAAGGAACACCTGTCCTTGCGAGCTTCCGAATTGCAATGGACCAAGCTTGTCGCTCATTCCGTATTCCATAATCATTGCACGAACGATGCTGGTTGCTTGTTTAAAGTCACTGTATGCGCCTGTACCGATTTCGCCGATAAACAATTCCTCAGCTACACGTCCGCCAAGCAAGCCTGTCACTTTATCCAGCAGCTCCTGCTTCGTTACAAGCATCCGATCTTCCTTCGGCAGCATGATGACGTAACCGCCAGCTTTACCACGAGGAATAATGGTCACTTTATGAACGAGATCCGCATGCTCCAGGAAGAATCCAATAATCGTATGTCCAGCTTCATGGAAAGCAACAATGCGCTTCTCACGATCGCTGATTACGCGGCTTTTCTTCTCTGTACCTACGATAACGCGGTCAATCGCTTCATCAACCTCAACCATTGCAATGTCTTTCTTGTTGCGACGGGCAGCAAGCAGTGCTGCTTCGTTCAGCAAGTTTTCAAGATCTGCTCCGGAGAAGCCTGTTGTACGTCTTGCGATAATATCCAGCTTGACGTCCTTGTTAAGCGGCTTATTGCGGGAATGCACTTTAAGCACCGCTTCACGGCCTTTCACATCTGGACGATCTACCGTAATTTGACGGTCAAAACGTCCCGGACGCAGCAAGGCAGGGTCCAAAATATCAGGGCGGTTCGTCGCTGCAACGATAATGATACCTTCGTTCGCTCCAAATCCGTCCATCTCGACGAGCAATTGGTTGAGCGTTTGCTCACGCTCATCGTGACCACCGCCAAGACCAGCGCCACGTTGACGGCCAACGGCGTCAATCTCATCAATAAAGATAATACATGGTGCATTTTTCTTCGCATTTTCGAACAAATCACGGACACGGGATGCGCCGACACCGACGAACATTTCCACGAAGTCCGAACCCGAAATACTGAAGAATGGCACGCCTGCTTCACCGGCTACTGCGCGGGCAAGCAACGTTTTACCTGTTCCCGGAGGACCATTGAGCAGAACACCCTTAGGAATACGGGCGCCTACCAGATTAAACTTACGCGGATCTTTGAGGAAGTCAACAACTTCAACAAGCTCTTGCTTCTCCTCATCCGCCCCTGCCACATCCTCGAAAGTGATGCGCTTCTTCTCTTCATTGTAAAGCTTAGCGCGGCTTTTGCCGAAATTCATGACTTTACCGCCGCCGCCTTGCGCTTGATTCATTAAGAAGAAGAACAGAACGAATATAATCACAAACGGAATGATGGAAGTAAGGAGTGTAAGCCAGACACTTGGCGTATCCATTGGTTTATACTGTAACTCAAAACCGTTTTTCACTGCGGCTTCACGCAATACCTCGCCTGAATCAATCCCTGCACGCGATGTGAACTGTATGCTCTTCGCGCTTTCGGGCTGTTTAATGTATTTACCAGAAATATAATAAGACTGACCATCGTACTTTATCATCATTTCCGCGACGTTGTTCTCATTAATAGCAGCGCGAAGCTGATCATATCGTATTTCGACGGTAGTATCATTCTGATTGCTGATAAACTGAATAATCCCGACGGTTACCAAAAAGATGATCAAATAAAATCCAGTGTTACGGATGATCCGATTCATCTCCTACCTCCTCTCAAGACGCTTTTCATATTTTAACATAGCATGACTTTCCATCACAATAGAACCACTTGGAGGACAGCCATACTGGCTAAGCCCATTTAAGATTACTTCTCGTACACTTCCGGTTTCAAAACGCCAATGAACGGCAGGTTGCGGTAACGCTCGGCAAAATCAAGGCCATAACCGACAACGAATTCGTCCGGCAGCGTAAAGCCCGTGTAGTCCGCTTCGAGATCTACCGTACGGCGCGCTGGCTTATCGAACAGCGTAGCGACCGTAACCGATTTGGAATTGCGACGCTCCAAAACATCAATCAAGTAGCTCAGCGTCAAGCCGCTGTCAATAATGTCCTCAACGATGAGCACATCACGGCCTTCAACCGATACATCAAGATCCTTAATAATCTTGACCACACCTGAGGACTTGGTCGATTGACCGTAGCTCGACACCGCCATAAAATCAATTTCCAGCGGAATTGTCATTTCCTTAATCAGGTCGGACATGAAAATAATGGCCCCTTTAAGGATACAAATAACGAGAGGGTCACGCCCTTCAAAATCCTGACTGAGCTTCTCGCCCATCTCACGCACCTTGGCCTGAATCTGTTCTGCATCGTACAGCACTTCTTGAATGTCGTTTAACAACGGATTAATCCCCCTACAGTACTTATGTTTATGAGTGTAACAGTGCTTCTTATTCTTTCGTCAGACGAATGAATAATAGTTCCTTCGTGCTTGGGCTGATAAGCGCATGGCCTGATCGCCTGATGCCTGGAATCCACAGCAGCCGCCCGTCTGCATCAAATAGCAGGGGATAGCTTTCACGCTGTGAAGGAGGCAGCTTTTCGTCAACGAACATATCTTGCACTTTTTTAGACCCATTTAATCCTAAAACTTGAATTCGGTCACCACGGCGCCGATTTCGTACAGTCAGCGGAAATGCAAGCTGCTCCATATCGAAGCACGCTTCATGGCGGCCTGCCAGTTTCCCAGCAGCCTGATCATCAGCTGTCCGCCGCTCAAATACGAGCTTCCAGCCGCCCGCCTCTACCTCTATGTATTGCTGGGTCAAAGGTGCAACTGCAAGCGCATAGTCCGTATTCACGTCCACCTGTTTCGGCAATCTGACAAAACGCATATGGTCGTATTCACGCAAACAGCGCAAGCCGTTACCAATATCCATACGCCAGGTGCTTGAACTTTCGGGCGCTGCGGCAAGCCGCATAGACTCGATATGCTCGAAGGAGACCACATCAGCATCCCTCGAAAGATAATCTAATATTAGTTTAATCAATCTCCTTTGTAAAGCGACATGAAGGCCTGCCAAACGACTGCAGCTTACAGAACATTCCTCCGGCTCCGTATAGGCTAATTCTTCGAATAAAGCTTTAGTCTGGCTATCCAGCCATTCATCCTCGGCCCCCGCCACTTCAGCAAGGCGGCCAAGCGATTCGGACAGCTGCGGATTGAAGCTGGATAACTGCGGAATTACATCCAGACGGACAACATTGCGAAAGTAATGGCGCTTCTCGTTGCTGCTGTCCTCGCAATACGGAATGCCATAATGATGGCAGTATCGTAAAAGGTCTGTTTTGTTCTTACGCATGAGGGGGCGAATGAGTTCCACGTTTTTTTCTCGCCTGCGCAGCGCCATCCCAGAAAGCCCCGAAATGCCGCTCCCACGAATGAAATGCATGAGCACCGTTTCCGCTTGATCATCGGCATGATGGGCAAGGGCAATCGCCTGCGCGCCCCACCTCTCTGCAACCTCATGCAAATAGGCGTAGCGTTTCGCGCGCGCCGCCGATTGTGCGTTCATTTTTGTTTCTTCTATATAAGCAGGCAAATCGAGTTCTGCCAGCTCAAAGGGCAGCCCAAGCTCGCCTGCATAGCGCCGAACGACCTCCGCCTCCAGCGCCGACTCCTCCGGCCGAAAGCCGTGATTCACATGAGCCGCCACAACGCTTATGGCCCCGCTTGACTTCAGGCGGCTCATGAGATGCAGCAGCGCCATGGAGTCAGGTCCCCCGGACACGGCAACGACTATGCAGTCTCCTTCACTCCACAGCCGTTCAGTCGCTGCCAGCTTCTGGACTTCGGGAAGCATATCGATTCCTATCGTCATTTCCTCTTCCCTCATTCCCTTCTGGCCGCCGCCTTCAACAAAAAAGCTAGCGAAGCCTTCCTATAACATCTTATGTCATTACATACCCACGCGAAGCAGCCAATAAACCGATACAGCCAGCATAATCGCCGAGCCTGCAACTAGTCCTTTAAG
This sequence comes from Paenibacillus liaoningensis, assembly GCF_059609455.1. Taxonomy (NCBI): domain Bacteria; kingdom Bacillati; phylum Bacillota; class Bacilli; order Caryophanales; family Paenibacillaceae; genus Paenibacillus; species Paenibacillus liaoningensis. The sequence continues at coordinate 27,134 of NZ_JCAALU010000028.1, read as the reverse complement.
CCAAAAAGGAGTCGGAGCAGTCTGCTTTCCGTTCGTTCGGTGCATGAGCAAGCGCCATGCCTCCGCGCCTTCAGAAGCATCTGCGAAACGGCCCGCAAGCGCTTCTGCGAGCCAGCCCGCAATCGGCTTCAGTGAAGCATTGGTTGCGATGAGCTGCTCCAAATCCTCGGTCGAACGGTTTTGCGGGAGCAGCGTCAAGGTAAGCTGGTGCAGCCGCTTCGGGTCGTGCATCTGGATGCACAGCACCGCGAAAGAAAATAAGTCGTATTTCAAATCGGCTGCCCGAGACCCTGCATTCCAGTAGCCGCGGTCATAAATTTCAGTAAACTGGCGAATGCTCTTTCCTACCGCCGTCACCCCGCCGTAATCCACCAGCTCGACATGCCCATAATCGGCTACCATCACATTTTCCATCTTCAAATCGCAAAATACCCAGCCCTTGCTGTGAAGCTCCGCCAGTTTATTCAATAAATTGAGGCTGACCAGCGGGAACCATTCCTTGCCGTTTTGCAGCAAATACGCAGACAAGTTCACTCCGCGCACATACTTCATAATATAAAAAGGGTAATCTCGTCCATCGGAGCCTTGCAGATCATCCACATCATACAAGAATGCAGGCGCCTGGCGCCTTCCCTGCTTCGCAAGCGTCTGAAGCACATTAATTTCCGACTGAAGGTCGACCGCGTCAGCGCCTACCTTAAGCGCGACCCAGCCCTGGTCCGAGTGGACCAAGTACACTTTGCCATTGGCGCCTTCCCCAAGCAGACGCTCGACCCGATACTTACGGCGCTTCCATTTTCCAGTCACCACAGTGCCACGGCGGAGACTGATTCTAAACGACGTAGTCACTCATCATCCCATCCGTTTCTTCTCTGCTCCTCCTACCATAATCCCCCTGACGATAAAAATCAATGACCTGCATCAGCGCAGGACCCGTTGGCGTCGTTCCGCTCATTTGCAATTTTGGAAAAATGGACTGCGCTCCCGTCAAATTATCCGTCCAGCCCAAATCCATTTTGCACTCCTCTCCATGCCTTCCGCCTGGAAAATGAAAGACAGCGATTTCGCTTTTCCCCTGCCTTGCTTGCAGGCTCAGCATTAGGTCGCGGATCGCTTCTTCTACCGCAATCAGCTTTGGTTTCATGCTGGCGCTGGCGTCGATAAGCAGCGCCACCTGCAGACTTGAGCTTTCCCCAAGCTCATCCATCACCCTCACGACCTCGCTGCGTGTCTCCGGCGGCAAATCCTCAATCGCCCCGCTGCCTAGCACATGCTTAAGCTCCTTCTGCACAGCCAGCTGAATCGTCTGTACGACCGTCTTGCGCGTCATCATCTGAACAGTCTGCGCCAGCTGCCGCGTATGAACTATTCGGCTGATGCCGCCGCCAGCCCTTGCGATTTCCTCAATCTCCATGCTGCCGGATTCGCCTGCATCACCATGATCAAGCACCCCAACAACATTGACCGCAATACCTTCCGCCTTCGCATGCGCCGCTGCTACAATCGGACTAAGCCCTACATTCGAACAACCATCGGTAATAAGCAAAATTTGTTTCATCCCTATCAATCTCCCTTCACAAGCGTAAACGGCTTTGCCATCCTCTGGCGGCAAAGCTTCCGTTTCGCGTTGAAATATAAGCCCATTTATAAGTGTGAAACTTATAAATTCTTATATTTGCACAAACCTCCACGGATCAGCTTCCCGCCCTGCTAAGGAGACAAGGAGCTGATTCTATCAGTTTTGCCCATTTTAAGAGAGATAAACGGCTATGCGCAGAAAAAAACCAGCGTTTATTCATAGCCGCTCCCCTTTGAAGCCCGCTATGAATGAACGCCGGTTCGGCTAATCACCTCCAAGAAAACACTTTGTTTAAGCTCCCTAGCTCCCGACCAGCTACTTCACCTCCGTTTAATATGTGAGCCAAGGTGAAACGGCTGTCGCCGTCCTTGACGGCGCGGCGCGTTTCATTCCGAGAAATATCCTTTCCTATATTTCTAGCAAATCGTCCCGATCTTCTCTCCTTTCTCCTTTTTACTATCCCATTCTTACATAAGCTAGCTTACCGTCCGCGGACGCTCCATCCGCGTCAGCCCCGGCCAGCGGAATGCCGCCCACTCCGGCAAATGCTTGTCCACGCGTGCCACCAGCACGGTCATATCATCGATAATCTCCCCCTTATGATGGCGCACAACCGTATCGAGCAGCACATCCGCCATTTCCTGCGGGTCCTCCGTTTTCAGCTCATGAATAATTCGTTTCATCCACATCTCCTTATTGACCGCATGGCCCGGCGCATCATAAATGCCATCGCTCATCATAATGAGCGCATCTCCCGGCTGTAGCTGCATCGAAATCATATCCACATCAATATCCTGTAAAATGCCGATTGGCAAATTGTTAGCCGTAACTGGAATCACTTCCTTGCCGCGCTTAATAAAGCTCGGCGTTGAGCCGATTTTCATAAACATCGTTGAGGCGGTATAAAGATCGATAATGGCGAGGTCCACGGTTGCGAATACTTCATCTGAGGAACGCAGGAGCAGGATTGAGTTGACCGATTTGACCGCGAGCTTCTCGTCCATACCCGACTTGAGCAGCTGCTGCAAAATCGACAGCGCTGCGCTGCTTTCCTGGCGCGCCCTCTCTCCATTTCCCATGCCATCGCTAATCGCCACGGCAAATTTGCCGTTGCCAAGCTCCACCATGCTAAAGCTGTCGCCTGACAGCAGATCGCCCCCTTTGGCCGCACCAGCAACGCCCGTTTCAATTTCAAATACTTTGGCGGAGCCAAATACGACTCTTGTTGCTTCTCCATTTTTCTCCGGTTCCTCCTCAAGTTTAACTGCAATATGCTCACCTAAAATATCCGTAAGCAGCGGCGCAATAATTTTGCGACACTCATCATATCCCTTGCTAAATGTATGGTACAGCTCAATATCAACATTGCCCTCCTCCAAATTAATCACTTCAATTTCTCGAATCGACAGGCCCAGCCCCTCCAGCGCCTCCCTAATTTGCTCCTCCTGCAAATGCAGCGTTTGTCCCTCGCGGCGAATTTCCTTCGCCAAGTCCTCCATAACCTGGGACACGCCGGTTAATTGCTCAGCCACCAGCTGACGGGAGTCGAATATTTGCTTCTTCCAGTGCATATTATTTTGATAAAGCTCGTACTGCTGCTTCATGACAGACATCACCTGCGTCGACTTGGAGCAATGGGCAGTCCACGTTCGCGGCATATCCTTGGCTCCAGGAGCCCGCTCCTGCTCGACCGTCGTCATCATCTCGGTCATCACTTTATAGGTTTGATAAAATTTATCTCCCCAGCATGCGTTTTGCCGATGGCAGCTAGCACAGCTTCGAGCCGCCACCTCATTCATAAAATGAGTAATCTCGTCTTCGCGGTTCATCGTCACGACACCGCCATTTAATTGTCCGAAGCTTCGCGAGAGCTGCCGGAACATCTCCGAATATTGCGTGACCCGCTCCGCCGTCACTTCTCGCACCCGCTTCGCATATTCATGCTGCGACTTGGCATGCTCATTCGTTCCCGGCACATAGCGGGATATCGTCCGGATCATGACCCGCGGCGTCAAAATCAGCATGATAGCTGCTGTAACGGATTCCCAAGTGGACGCCATCACATCGCCTTGGCCGCCTACATATACAGCTAGAATGGACGTCCCGAGCAGCATGCCGAAGGCTACGGCCATCTTCCCTCCATCCCTTAGCAGCCCCGCTAATAGGCCCGCAAATGCCAGCAGACTCATCTGCACAATGGCGTTAAAGTCCGCAAGGCTGAGTATGAGCCCCGCGATGACTCCAACCGATGCACCAAGCGGCGCTCCCCCAGCAAGCGCGAACAGCACCAGCATATACCGCGACATAATATGCTCCACCGACATGCCGTAAATCACCCAGCCAACTGCCCCCGTCATGACGGAAGCGAGCAAAATCATTAGACATATAATTTCCTCGCTCCGCAGTGCCGCCGTTTTCTTAGACATGGTCAGCACCGGTATGGCCTGAATGAACACGAGTGTGAGAACGAAGCCAAGCGCCGCTTCCACGACAACCAGCATGATGCTGTACCAGGTCAGCGTGTCCAAGGTGAAGGCATGAAACAATTGGACGAGCAAGGTGGCGGTAAATACGAGCAGCGGAGCCGAAGCAAGCTCAGCTTTCTCATAGGCTTCGAGCCCCTTGAACAAAAGAAATAATGCCGCAATTTCCATCGCAATCCAGACCGGGGAGGGTGTAACCGCAAAGAAGCTCCCCACCACCACTGACAGCCCAACCCAAGCAACCGCATCCTTTCGAAGAAAATAAATGACGGCGAAATAAGCGGCGGCAAACGGCATAAGCGACTCCAAAATGACGGCTCGTCCAAGCAAAAAACCAACAGCAACAAGCAGGAAGGTCCATTTTTTCGCCAGCACCAGCTGAATAAATCGCTGCGAGGCGACGCGCTCCTTGATTTTACCGATTCGAGGCTGCAGCCATCCTTCTTTCTTTCCTCTGGGAAATACGAGCACACTTTCCTTGTTCATCCGCAGACACCACCATTTCCGAATGTATTGTGTTTCCCATTATAGGAGGTCGTCCACAGGAAGTTTGTCAGTTTAACGTAGGCGGCCCAAAAGTTTTTTCCGACAAAATCAACTGCCCTCGCAGTCCTTGTCAAAAGCAAATTTCCGCTTGCCCTGACTGGGCTCATGCCGTCCTCTTTGCAGCCATTGCCTCAAACAGCTTCAACAAAAACCGTCTATCAGCACTTCCATTTGTTGGCGAATATACAGGTGAATGTGTCGGTATTGAAAGAGTAGGGGAGGAAAAAACTTTGAGGCGGCACATAAACGCAAAAAAAGCAGAACCATAAAGGCTCTGCTCTTGTCATTAAAATATGGCTCTTACTTAAACCCGCTTGGCTCCGCGTCCACCGCGTTTGCCTTCGGTATTCTTCTTCAGGGAGGAAATGCGTTCTTCACTGTCTTTCAGGAAGCGCGACACTTTATCCTCAAAAGTTGGTTTTCCGTAAGCTGGTCTCCCGGCCTGCTGCTTGAATGGACGTCCACCACCGCCGCCACCGTGTCCTCCACGGTCGCCACGATCCTGACCGCCACCACTGCCGCCACGATTAAAGCGTTCTCCGCCGCCGCCACCAGGCCCGCCACTTGGACGAGAGCTTGGACGTGATTCGCGTGCAGGAGGCAGTTGGCCTTCTGGTCGATCAATTGCCTGTTTAATGGAAAGTCCAATTTTTCCGTCTTTGTCAACGTTAATCACTTTGACCTTGACCACGTCTTCGATCTTCAGGTGATCTTTCACGTCTTTGACGTAATTATCAGCAATTTCCGAGATGTGAACGAGACCTGTGACACCTCCAGACAAATCAACGAATGCCCCGAAATGCGTAATGCCTGTCACTTTGCCCTCTAACTTCGCGCCTACTTCAATTGCCATAAAATAAAATGTTCCTCCCTAAAAGTTTCGCTTAATGTACTATTAACGTGATTATAACCGAACGGAAGAAGGAAGGTCAACAGACGTTCACCCGTTTGTGCGTCTATTTAACCACCTGTATCTGTTGTTCGCCCTCTTTAACCATGCCTTGACCTTTGGTTGCCAGCTGGGCAATATATTCCGGATCGTTAAGCCGCTCAATTTCCTGTTGCAGCTGCTGCGCCTGATTTGTAGCTTCTTCCTTCTGTTTCATTACAGCTGCAAGCCGCAGTTCGGTAGCGTTTTGCTGCTGGATTTGTCCAAAGAAGGTATAAGCCGCCCAGCCCATGAAGAGGACAATAAACATCATCCACATCTTGATCCGACGCTTGGAGCCTGGATTAACGGTTAACTTGTTTGCTGCTGCTGTCGCCAATTGCTTGTACCCCCTTAAGAAATTGAACCAGATGCATCCATCACTCGATCTGCTCCATGCCATGAAAACTTAGAATAACTTCCGCCAAAGCGCAACTACGCGTGCAACCGCTGCCTTAAAGCGCTCTGTAAGCTTAAGCTTATCGGCGTACTTGATAATTAGGCGGTTCAACGGTCGTATGATAGGACCTAATACCCACCATAGCAATAGCCATAATGGACGAGTCAATTTTAACATAATTTTTAGAACAAAAATAGTGAAAGCAGTCCCAAATCCCAGTGCTACAATACCTAATTTGTATATCAGAAGGATCGGCTTAATAATGACAAATTCCACCGTTTTGACAATTCCTCTGATGAGTGCGCGGATGGCGCGAATGATGCCCTGTACCAGTTTGATGACTGGCTTGCTAAACAGAAAGTAATAGCTGGTCACACCTATTGCCAGCCCTAGGAAAACGTACGCCCGCACCTCGCCATTGTTGCTTGCGTACAGCACACGAAACACGATAATCGACGCCACCAGCCAGTAAATAATGTCCAGAACCGGCAGCCACCACCGTGGAAACCGCAGCTCATTCGACACCACACGATAGCCGTCAAAAGCGACTCCCATGCCGATTCCTGACAGAAGCATCATCGCGAGCGTGTACCACTGCATCGTCAGTGTCACTTAAATAATTTACCAAATATGCTTTTGGATTTGCTTGGGGCATTGCCGTCCAGATAGGCGAGTGAATGAACGAGCCCCTCTATAGCGACAAAGCCTTGCTCCAGGCTGAGATGCTTAATATGCAGGTTCTGCCCTTTAATCGTCAGGAAGCCCAGATCGGTTTCCAGCAAAAACTCCTCGCTGTCAAAGCTCTCCACGTTTAATACGCCGGTAATCTCCAGAAGCTTTCGATTGAGCATCTTCACTTCCTGACGCTTCTGTCCTTTATTCTGTTCCACCATTGACCCGTCCCTCCACTTCAAAAGCGTAGCTTATGCTAAAGCTTATGGGAGTGGGACGAACTTTAGAACCTGTCCAGAGGGACAAACCTATGGAATCTATGAAAGGGCTCATGAAAATAGAGCTGCTACCGATATATACCCTATTCTATGATTTTGAAACAGCAGAATGCCTTGCCTTCCTATCTATTAAAAGAAAGCTTCTATTGCGCTCAGCGGGCGCTTTTTACCCGTTTCAGTTGGGCTACAATAATGATGCTGATCACGACGAGCAGCAGCCATGAGCTGATTTTGCTCACATGAACGAGCGTCCATTGCTTTTCCTGATCCGGATAGGCCCATGCCCCGAAAAAAGTCATAATATTTTCCGCAATCCAAATAAAAAAACCGGTTAGAACAAAAGCCAGCGTAAGCGGCATCTTATATACAGCTTCCCCTAGCTTGAAGTGGACGCTGGTACGCCAGAATACGATAATCAGCCCCGCCATCAGCACCCATCTGAAATCCCACAAATAATGATGGGTAAAAAAGTTCAAATATATCGCTGCGCTGATCGCTACCGCATACGCCATTTTGGGCCAGCCCACCATCTCCAGATGGAGCCTGCGCCAGGACTGACAAATATAGCTTGCTACGCTCGCATACATGAAGCCGCTGTACAGCGGAACATCGAATACTCTCGACCAGCCTTCGCCCGGATACGTCCAAGAGCCCATTTTCACCTTATACACCTCAAGCGCCAGGCCGATAATGTGAAACAGGCAAATAACCTTCAGCTCATCCCACGTCTCCAGCTTTGTAGCTACCATAACAACCTGCATGGCCAAGCAGATGAGCAAAATAAGATCATAACGGGCGATACCCGGCACATGGACGTAATGCGTAAGAGCCATAGCCCCGAAGATTGTAACCGGAAACAGGCAGTTCAGTGCCTGCAAGTAGCCGAACAACAGCAGCTTTTTCAGAAAAAATATCATTTCGCCGCTGCTTCATTAACCACGCCGCTCAAATGCAGCGCACAATTAAACTTCTCGCATGTCCAGCCGCCTGCGGCATTCGCATAAATCGTCGAGATGGACGTATTTTGAAGCGGCTCGTTCTTATAGGCATCCGGCACAAGCTCCTTCAAGCAGCGGCCGATGAGCGCACCATGGCTGACGATGAGTACATTTTCACCCGGATGGTTAAGGGCAATCTCCCTCAGCACCTCGCTGCCACGACCAACAACGGATTCATGGCTTTCACCCTGCCAGTCCATTTCCCGCCAATCGGCTCCCCACTTCTCGATGCGCTCTGCCTCCGTGGTGCCCTCCAGCAGGCCGCCTCCCATTTCCCGCAGCCGTTCGTCCTGCTTGACCGCCATGCCGCCGCCCAGACGCTTTGCCACCGCCTCAGCCGTCACAAGCGCCCGCTGCAGATCACTGGAGTAAATATGATGCCATTCCTCCTTGCTGAGCCGCTCCGCCAATACCTCCGCTTGCTGCAAGCCTTCCTCATTCAACGGAATATCCGTAGAGCCCTGCGCTCTCCCCTCGACGTTCCATTGCGTAACCCCATGTCTAATCCAACCAATTTTCGTCATGCTCCACTTTCCCTCCTTGATTTGCTCCGTCCATGGTTATATACGCAAATTTATAAAAAAAGGGCCGCTCTGCACATAATTACCATGCGCGAGCAACCCTTTATCTTTATTGCCATTCAAGATCATTGTCACGCGGACGCTGTTCTTCCTTCAGCACCGTGTAGAGCTCACCGGCTTCATCCTTGCGGGTCGTTTCGGCAATTCGCTCAATTCGAACGGTTACCGTCTTCTGCCCGTATTGGATAGCAAGCTCATCCCCAACCTTTACGGCGCTGCTCGCTTTCGCTTCGCGGCCGTTGATCCAGACGCGTCCCTGCTCGGACACATCTTTAGCGACTGTACGCCGCTTGATCAGGCGGGATACCTTGAGAAACTTATCCAGACGCATGAATTACTGGATAGCTTCTTTCAGCTTGTTGCCTGCTTTAAATGCAGGAACTTTCGATTCTGGAATGTTAATCTCTTTGCCTGTTTGTGGGTTGCGGCCAACACGGCTGGAGCGTGTGCGCGTTTCGAAAGTACCGAAGCCGATCAATTGTACTTTGTCTCCACCAGCAAGAGCATCTGTTACTTCTCCAAGAAAGCCGTTAAGAACAGCCTCTACATCACGTTTAGTCAAACCGCTTTTTGTTGCAATGTTGTTAATCAAATCTGTTTTGTTCATTCTAAAATCCTCCTAATAATAAGCTTAGCTAATGGTATAGCCGCGCAGTGCGGCCTACGTTCGTGAAAGTTTGAAACTGTTACACTTACGAAGTTAACTTATTCTGCTTGCCGACATGAATTCCTGCCGCTGACCGCAAATTTTTTTCACGAAAAGTGCGGAATCTTTGCTGCTATTAGCGAACCGCGTCCCTTACTGTCGCTTTGCTTCTTCCCACCAGCGGTCCATTTCTGTTAAATCAGTCTGGTCAAATGTTTTGTTGTTTATACGAAGCTGCTCTTCAATATAAGCAAAACGAGACTTGAATTTCCGGTTTGTCATCGTCAAAGCTTCCTCTGGATCCGCATGGATGAATCTCGCTGCATTGACGACGGCGAACAGCAAATCGCCTAGCTCGCCCGCCTGCTCCAGCTCGTCCTTCGAGGCAATCGCTTCACGAAGCTCGGAGAGCTCCTCCTGGATTTTATCGAGCACAGGCCCAAGATCATCCCAGTCAAAGCCGACCTTCGCCGCTTTCTTCTGAAGCTTGTATGCCTTCATCAGCGCCGGAAGGTCCTGCGGAATGCCGTCTAGCTGCGACTGCCGGCTGGCAGCTGTGCCATTGCGCTCCTTCTCTTCAGCCTTCATCTGCTCCCAATTGCCAAGCGCCTCATCGGCATCCGCAGCGCTGCTTGCGCCAAATACATGCGGATGACGGAACAGCAGCTTCTCGTTCAGCGTCTCAATGACATCATAGACGGTAAACGCGCCCGTCTCCTCCTCCATCTGGCTATGCAGCATCACCTGCAAAATCACATCGCCGAACTCTTCGCGCATTCCGTCCGGATCATCATTATCTATCGCTTCAAGCGCCTCGTAAAGCTCTTCGATAAAGTTTTTGCGGATAGACGAGTGCGTCTGCTCCCGATCCCATGGACAGCCTTCAGGGCTGCGCAAAATGGCCACAATCTCATGAAGCCGATCAAAAGAGCGGTTCAGCACCGCGTCCTCCGTCGTACGCGGCACATACAGCAGCGATAGATTGCCAAAGCCTTGTGTACGATCAAGCTCATAGAGCGGCACGCGAATAATCTGCTCCTCGCCGGCAACACCGAGTGCATGCCCGATGACAACCTCGAAGTCGTCGGGATAACGCTCCATTAAAGCCAGCTTCACGTCGGATGCGGTAAACGCATCGTAAATTTGCCCAATAATCGTATGTACGCGCGGTTGAAGCATGGCGGGCTGAAGCTCTGCGGCATCCAGCAGTGCAAAACCCTCAATTGGATCTATGCCGAGCCGGATAAACGCTTGATCCAAGAAGCTCTCGCCGCCGATAATGTCGAGCTGCACGCCCGCAGCTGCACAGCGCTCGCGAAGCAGCTGCACCGTGCGCTCTGCGACCATCGGATGCCCTGGTACGGCGTATACGAGCGCCCCTTGCAGCGATTGAGCCTCCAGCAGCAGCGTGGCCGCTATCGCCTCATATACCTCCGGAAACGTATCATGCTGCTCGTACACGGAATCAAACGAGGTATACGCTAGCTCATGCTCCTTGAGCAGCGATATCGCCGGATGCTGCTCCGTCCTGACATAGACGCGCGCTGCCTGCTGGAGTCTGCGCCATACGCCAAGCGTCATTTGATCGGCGTCGCCAGAACCGAGGCCAACAACCGTAATATGCGGTTCACTCATTATTCTCCCACTCTCCTACAATTGGCTTGTCCCATTAGTATACTAAAGAAGACGCTGCTACTACAAAAAAGCGGACAAGCACATTTTAATCAATTCCTTTTTATGGAAAATTGAGGTATTATCTAGTCGAAGGGTTCGATGCCGTTCGATAAACCCTCTATAACCAGAAAGGCGGAGAATTAATTTGAAGAAATCCTTAATTTTAATAACGACATCGGCAATCATCGGAATCGGCACACTAACTAATCTGTGTTATTTAATCATCCAAGCCAAGGTTAATAAAAAAAATGGCGTTTATATCGGCTTAAACTGGGATGGATTTTTCCCAAATTACTCGCAAGGCACATGGTAACTAAATGAAAAGGACCTATAATAATTTAAATGCCAACGAGCAAAAATTGCATAAATTCTCCAGCATTGCCTCATCACTGCTTTATGGCTCCTTATTCGGCTACTCGCTCAATAAAGACATTTTTTTTATTTGGCTCATATTGATGCTGTGCGGCGGAATCGCTCTTTTACATGTAAAAAAGTGGATTAGGACAGAACTGCGAACAAAAATGATGACCCAAATCATCGTGTTCACCGTCCTGTTGGATGTTTGGATCGTTTCTGACTTCATTCCTGTGCCTATGCTGATTAAACAACTCGTTTTTTTAATTGCTTTTTGTCTATTGGGCTACAAATATTTCAAGCTGCTTTATGCAGGCGAGCTCGCCGTTCAAGATGATGCCGCTATAAACACGCAAAAGCCCGGTGCTTAAACAGCTAACCTGCTGTGTGCACCGGGACTGTTCGTTTGTAGGGACAGCCTGTCCTACTGCTCCATTTGCTTCGCTAAAAAACCAGCAGCGGTCTCAGCCATTTTTTGCTCCATAATCGACATTTTCACAGCTTCATCCTTACTCAGCAGCACCACGGTACCGATCGGATCTCCGCCTGCAATAATAGGTGCTATAACGAAGGCTGAAAAAGTGTCACTTATATCTTTAATCATCTCATAAGCGCCAGGAGTCGTTTCGGCTACAGCCTTGCGGTTCTCCATGCAGCTCTCCAGTATCGGCCCAACCTGCTTGTCTAACAGGTCTTTCTTAGAGGCTCCGGCTACCGCAATAATCGTATCCCGGTCAGAGATGAGCGCCACGTGATTCGTGCTCTCGAACAGCGATTCTGCGTATTCTTTGGCAAAATCCCCGAGTTCGCCAATAGGAGAGTACTTCTTGAGAATAACCTCCCCATCGCGATCCACAAATATTTCAAGCGGGTCACCTTCCCGAATGCGTAGTGTCCGGCGAATTTCCTTCGGAATAACTACACGCCCAAGATCATCAATGCGGCGTACAATTCCAGTTGCTTTCATTTCATGTTGCCCCACTTTCCTAGAGGATTTTAAGTCTACTGGGTACGAACTACCTGTCTAATAGCGTAAACGGCTATCGCCGAAATGCAGCGGCAAAGGCTCGTTTCGCGCTGAAATATAAGCGGGTTATAAGCAAGGAACTTATAAAGTCTTATATTTAAAAAAACACGGCTAACAGGCGGGAAGCCTCGAATGCTGAAGCAGTCGTTTTTCGATGCATGACGAAGGCCGCCACTCGAATGACCGTTCTTTACTTGATCAAGCCAGGCAACTCGTTTGCTGTGAATCTGACCATAGTATTCATCCGCTCCCAATTTCTTATGCACGCACCTTGAACAGCAACCCTTCAAATCATTTTACCCTTTACATCCCCTTCATTAACACCGCCTTTCAGCACTCCTGAAAGGCGGCAGGCAGCTCGTTCCCGGACTAATTTCCTAGTTCCAGCGGGCGAATATTCACGAAATTTTTAAATATTTGTCGCTTCATCCAGCTCTTGGCCAGCAGCTCCACCATTTTGATTTAACCCTGATTTGGTTAAGCCTTTTGTTCTTGCCCTCCGCGGGCCTCCTCTTTTTGCCCTTCTTCTCCCCGAAAAGAAAAACATCCCGCTGCTCCATTAAGAGCGGCAGGATGCCTGAATAACATGACGGTAGCAAGCAAAGCCATAGCCGCAAGCAGTTTGGGACGAGCCTTGAGAACCTCGGCAGTAGGGAAATTCCGCTGATCTTTCTGTTCCTCTTCCAGCACAGCCCTAGTCAGTTTCTCCATTATTAACTCCTCCTTTAAAATCACTCAATCATGCTTCAGCAGATCGGCAAGCTCGCGCTTTAAAGCTAAAAATGATTGGTGCTCACGCACTTCTGGCGAACGCTCCGCAGGCAAGTTCACTTTAAATTGCTTTAAAATCCGCCCAGGGCCAGCCCCCATTACGACAATGCGCTGCGACAGAAAGATGGCTTCATCAATATCGTGCGTAATGAAAAGCACGGTGGTTTTCTCCTTTTGCCACACATCCAGCAGCATCTCCTGCATCTCCAGCTTGGTCTGGGCATCCAGCGCGCCAAATGGCTCATCCATCAGCAGCACCTTCGGGCGATTGGCAAGCGCCCTGGCAATGGCCACACGCTGCTTCATTCCCCCTGAAAGCTGCTTCGGATATGACTTGTCGAACGACTCAAGGCGGATGATTTTGAGCCAATAATTGGAGATCGCCCGGCGCGCAAGCGTGGGTACCCCTTGCAGCTTGAGACCATATTCGATGTTTTCACGCACCGTCAGCCACGGAAACAGCGTGTAGCCTTGAAAGACCATGCCCCGTTCTGCACCGGGCCCGACAATCTCTTCGCCATCCAAAGCAAGCATGCCGCTCGAAGGCTCATCAAGTCCGGCGACCATGCGAAGCAGCGTAGATTTGCCGCAGCCAGACGGGCCCAGTATCGTCAAAAACTCATTGGAGCCAATAGTGAGCTGAATATCACGCAGCGCTTCAAAGCTGCTTTTTTTCGTTTGGTATACCTTATGGAGATCGCGGATTTCGATCGTTCCGCTGCCAGCAGCCGCTATGGCAGCTGGCTCGTTTTGCGCCAATACATTCTCCTTCGGCTGCTCTTTCTCTTTCGCTTTCGCTGTTACCGTCGCCATATTCAAACGTGATCGCCTCCATAAGCGTTCAATTTGCGCTGCCTAGCCTGCTTGCGTTCCAGCAAGCAAACCGGCATCGGATTTGACTAACTGCCGCCCGATTTGTCAGGTAATCTAACAATTTTAATTAGAATACCGCAAATTTTTACTATTTGTCAATTTATATGTTAGGTTTATTTACATTATACTTGTAGCCTGCTCATATTTTCGCCAGCCGCCATAAGCCGAAATTCGCTCTGCCCCTTCAAGAGCATAGCCTTCACAAATAAAGCCCGGCACCTCTTCTCCATGTTCAAGCTCCACTTTTCCTATGCCCAGTGGCGCCGGTATAAGAGCCGCGAACTCGCCGAAACGCGCCAGCGGCATTCGCCAAAGCTCCAGCGCGACCGATACGCCACCTCGATCCAGCTTAATCATGCCAGGCTTTGCCGGCGTCGTAGAAAGCTTAATCAGCTCATATTTAGCCGCCGTGCTCGCTTCCCTGACAAAGCTCGCTCCGAATGCATGCATTTGCCGCTCTAACGCGAATCCGCGCATATGGAGACCGCATACAGCTACTAGCGTCGTCTGATCGGCGTCGACGGTTTCGGATGGCACTGCTGCAACTGCGCTATTTTGACTGCACTCCGTCCAGCCCGACTGCCCAGACTCCATTGTCTGGTTGGCATACAGCCTCCCCAAGCCTTCAAGCAGATGCTCTTGATCCGCTAATGCGAACAGCGTTATGCCAAAAGGCAGCCGCTCCGCTGCCTCCCCCGAGGGAAGAGCTACCGCACTTAGATCGAGCAAATTGCAGTGGTTCGTAAAAGCGCCCATTGCCGTATTCGTCTGTATAGGCTGCTCGCGCACCTGCTCACGCGTCCACGTTCCGCCACAGGTAGGCTTAACCAGCACTGCATCATCGAGCAGGCTCTTTGCCGCCAGCTTGAAGGCTTGCAAGCGATGCATGGAAGCAAATACGGAAGCTGCCGTATGGCGCTCAGCAGCTCCCGAACGAAGCACCTGCTCCGTTGCAGGCACCGTAATTCCGGGATGGCTTTCGATAAAACTGCCCAGATCAGCCCAGCGTTCTGCCACCCAAGGACCTTCATATAGCTCAGCTGCCGCTTCCGCAAACAAGCTGCAATCCACATTTTCAATGGCAATCCCCAGCTGTTGCAGCTGTTGAACGGAGGCATCCCATGCCTGAGCGTAATCCCCCGCATACGGTCCATAAAAGGCCGGACGCTCTAGCGGCAAATACAGCTTGGACGGCAGGCCGCTCGCAGAGCGCGCAACCTCCCTTGACCATGGATCAGCGGGATCAAGGCCGCGAGCGGAGCTGTCGACGGCGAGCGCATCCTCTATACTGTGGGCGAATACCGTCACACAGTCCAGGCTGGCACAGGCAGGCACGACGCCCTTGGTCGGCCACGCGCCAAGGGTCGGCTTATAGCCGACAAGCCCATTCAGCGCAGCCGGCACCCGGCCGGAGCCGGCGGTGTCTGTGCCAAGCGAGAATACCGCTTGGCCGCGGGCAACAGCGACAGCCGAGCCGGAGCTCGAGCCGCCGCTGATCAGCTTGGGGCGCAAAGCATTATGCGCCTCGCCGTAAGGGCTTCTCATGCCGACCAAGCCGGTGGCGAATTGGTCGAGATTGGTTTTGCCCAGCGGAATGGCTCCCGCCCGAACTAAACGCTCCACTACAGTGGCGTTTTCTTCTGGCGTATAGGCAAATTCCGCACAAGCTGCCGTTGTCGGCCAGCCAGCAACGTCGATATTGTCCTTGATCGCGAAAGGGATGCCCCAGAGCGGCGTTTTTGCCGGATCAAGCAGCGCGAGCCGCTCCAAATAGGGGCGCAGCCGCGCAAGCGCAGGCGGTGTAATCCAGATGTTCATTGCGGCATCCCGCTCGGAACGGCGGATGATTTCTTCAATAACCGCCTCAGGAGCAAGCTGCTTGGCGGCATATTTTTCACGCAGCCACTGCATCGTAAGCACTTCAGGAAAAGTAACAGCCGTCATACGAGCGACACCTCTTTCTGGATTTGCATAATGCCAGCAACAAGCTGGCCAGTATGAACCTCATCACCAGGCTTGACATAGATCGAAGCAACGACCCCGTCACAGGATGCCTGCTGGGAAAACTCCATTTTCATGCTTTCGACAATGATAAGCGTATCGCCCTTTTTCACCTGATCACCCGGACCTACGAGCACTTTCCAGACGCTTCCCGGCATATTGCAGCGTATAGCCTCCACTCCCGCAGGAAGCTCCTTTTCTTCGCCTTGAGCCGCACCATCCTGCTCAGACACATATTCCGCAAGCCCAAGCGCCTTCCAGCTATCGCGCTCTGCCTTGAACGCCGCCTGCTGGGTGTCGCGGAACGACGCCGCATCCTCTTCAATAGAAGCAAGAAATAGCAAATAGTCATTCAGTTGAAAGGTCGTCTCCTTAATTTCGACATCAAAGCGCCCACGCGGGAAGTCCTCACGCATCTTCAGCAGCTCATCCGCAGCAACCGGATAAAACTGAATTTGGTCAAAAAACCGCAGCAGCCACGGCTTGCCCGCCGTAAAGCTCTTCGTCGCCTGCAGCTTATTCCACATTTGAATCGTGCGCCCAACAAATTGATAGCCGCCCGGCCCTTCCATGCCATAGACGCACATGTAGGCTCCGCCAATTCCAACTGCATTTTCAGGCGTCCACGTCCGCGCCGGATTATATTTGGTCGTCACCAGACGATGCCGCGGATCAATGGGCGTAGCAACTGGCGCACCCAAGTACACATCGCCCAAACCTAGCACCAGATAACTGGCATCGAAAACGATTTGCCGCACATCCTGCCTATCCTCCAAGCCATTGATCCGGCGAATGAACTCTATATTGCTCGGGCACCATGGAGCATCCGGACGCACCGTTTGCTGATAGCGGTCTATCGCCAGCTGCGTGGACGGATCGTCCCATGACAGCGGAAGCCGCACAATTCGCGATGGAACTTCAATGGTCTCAAGCGGCGGCAGCAGGCTATCCAGCTCCAGCAAGCGGCGGCAAGCATCGCGGGCCGTGATGCGAGTGCGATCGATATGCACCTGCAGCGAGCGAATGCCCGGCGTAAGATCAAGCACCGGAAGCGAAGCATCCGCCCGTATGGCCTCCATCAGCACATGCACCTGAAAACGGAGCAAAATGTCCAGCTTCAGCTCGCCATATTCCACGAGCAAATTCTCATCCCCACTGCACCGAATAGCGATGGGAAAACGCCGCCCCTCCTCCTCGCTGACGAGCAGCGGATAGGACGGCGAAAGCAGCTGCCCCCTAGGCTCAGGAAGCTTCAGCTCTTGAAGTGACGCCATGTCGCCTTCGCCAAGCGCCCGCAGATTAGCTTCCTGTGCCTCGCGCAGCACATCAGCCTCTTCAAGCGTCAATAGCTGAAAATAGACCTTGTCGCCGGGATGCAGCTGCCCCAGCTTCCAAAATTCGGCCGAAGCCGTCGTAACCGGACATACAAAACCGCCGAGGCTCGGGCCATCTGGCCCCAGCAGGATCGGCATATCGCCCGTCAAATCAAGCGTTCCCACAGCATAGGCATTGTCGTGAATATTAGAAGGATGCAGCCCCGCCTCTCCGCCATCCTCTCTAGTCCAAAGCGGCGCTGGGCCGATTAAACGCACGCCTGTGCGGGAGCTGTTAAAGTGAACCTCCCACTGCGTTTCGGTTAACTGCTGCAAATATTCCGGCCGCAAAAATTCCTCTGTACAATGCGGTCCCGGTATAACGCCGATTGTCCATTGCCCTGTAATGGCCGGACGGTACACAGGAGCAAACTCCACCGCTAACGGTGCGGATAAATAGTCTCGCGACAGCTCCGAGCAATGTTCAGAGAACGCCATTTCATGTGATAGCATGCTGCCAGCGCCTAGCACTCTCAGCACATCCCCAGCTCGCAGCGCCCGGCCGCCATGACCGCCAAAGCCGCCCAGCGTAAACGTTGCAGCACTACCCAGAATAAGCGGCATATCCAGTCCGCCTGCAATTTGCAAATACGTCCGAAGCCCCGCCGCCGCCTCGCCGAAGCTGAGTACCTGACCCGCCTTCGCTAGAATAGGCGCATACAGCGGAACAAGCTCACCGTCCAGCTTCGCCTGCATATCAGCACCCGTCAGGCAAAACCGCATAGCAGCGCGGAATCGATAAGAACCTCCGCGCAATGTCAGCTCCAGGCCCGCTACCTGATCCGAATTGCCGAGCAGCTTGTTGCCGAGACGGAAGGAGTAAGGGTCCATTGGTCCGCATGGCGGCACACCGACATCCCAATGCCCGACTCTTCCGGGCCAATCCTGCACCGTCGTCTGCACGCCGCCATCCAGCACCTCAATGGCTTGTTCCACTGGCGCAAAGCCTTCCAGCATCCGCGTATAAACTAGCCCCTCCTTGCAAGCTGCATCCTCAAGCAGCGCCTGCACATATTGCAAATTCGTCGTCAGTCCGTACATCCGCGTCTGGGCCAGCGCCTCGCCCAATTTGCGCAAAGCATCGTCGCGATCCGTGCCGTGCACGATAATTTTCGCCAGCATCGGGTCATACAGCGTCGTAATGGTCATGCCATCTCTCACCCATGTTTCATTGCGCGCCCGCTCCGAAAATCTCGCTTGATCCAGTTGCCCCGCACTCGGGCGAAAGCCCTGCAGGCAATCCTCGGCGTAAATCCGCGCCTGAATGCTATGTCCCTGCGGCTTCTTCACGAGCGTATGCAAATCGCGCAGCTCGCCCGCCGCTTCCCGCACCATCCATTCCACGAGATCGAGGCCAAGCACTTCTTCCGTAACACCATGCTCTACCTGCAGCCGCGTGTTCACTTCCAGAAAATAAAAAGCGGCCGTTTCCGGGTCATATAAATACTCCACCGTCCCCGCACTGCGGTAGCCCACTTCGGCAGCGAGCCTCGTTGCCGACTCCATCATGGCCGCGCGGACACTATCCGGCAAATGGGGCGCCGGGCTTTCCTCCAGCACCTTCTGATTGCGCCGCTGCACGGAGCAATCCCTCTCACCGAGCGCAACAACCTCGCCATAGCTGTTGCCGAAAATCTGCACCTCGACATGGCGCGCTTTGGCGATGTATTTTTCCAAAAACATGCCGCCGTTCTTGAAATTCGTCTCCGCCAGATGACGAACCCCCTCATAAGCAGCAAGCAGCGCCTGCTCATCGTCACACACCCGCATACCGATACCGCCGCCGCCTGCCGTGCTTTTCAAAATAACCGGGTATCCGATTTGCTCCGCACGCAGCACCGCTTCTTCCACACTGTCAATCAGCTCGGTTCCCGGCAGCATCGGAACACCCGCCCTTGACGCCAGCTCACGAGCGGAGTGCTTCAGCCCAAACTGCTCCATTTGCTCCGGAGTCGGGCCGATGAATACGATGCCGCGCTCGGCGCAAGCACGGGCAAAGTCTGCATTTTCACTCAAAAATCCATAGCCCGGATGAATCGCCTCCGCACCTGTTGCGATCGCCGTCTGAAGAATGAGCTCCGCATTCAAGTAGCTCTCTTTGGCGGGACCATCCCCAATCCATACCGCTTCGTCGGCGTTATCGACATGCCTGCTGTCTTGATCTGCCTGCGTGTAGACAGCAACAGATTGAATGCCCAGCTTGCGCAGCGTGCGCTCGATTCTCACGGCAATTGCGCCACGATTAGCAATCAGTACCTTTGTAAACATAGCGACCTCTCCCCGCATTTATTTATTCGTTCCAGATCAGCACCTGTACAGGTGTTGGGTTATAGGCATTGCAAGGATTGTTAAGCTGCGGACAGTTGCTGATGAGCACCGTTGTCCTGCCGTGCGATTGCATCTCTACGTAATAGCCAGGCGCGGATACGCCGTCCGCAAACTGCAAGCCTCCTTCAGCGGTCACCGGCACATTCATGAAAAAATTTACGTTCGGCGCTAAATCGCGCTTTGTATAACCCGCCTCCCGCTTCGACAGCTGGAGCATGAACGTATCGCGGCAGTTGTGCATATGCAGCTTTTCATGGGCATATCTCACCGTGTTGCTCTGGGCAGAGCAGGAGCCGCCAATCGTATCGTGGCGTCCGCATGTATCGGCAATGATCGTCACGAGCGGCTTGCCCGATTCCGCCCGCAGCACCGACCCCGCCGTTAAATATACGTTCGCTTGCCCCGCAATCGTCGCGATGGCACTATAGTGATCTTCCGGCTGATCAGCGTCGTAAAAAAGCGTGTCCGCCGCCTGATTGCCTTCCAGATCGACAATTCTGAGCACTTGGCCAGGCAGCAGATCATGCATCCAGCCATCACCCGCCAAAATCGTTTTACTGTATACAGCCTCCGCTACCTTGCGCGGGCTTTCTATCAGATTAAATGCGGCCATTATTATTCGCCTCCTCGTAAAGCATCGTATTCCCACGTATTTTCAAACGCACGGCGATTTTCCGCACGATAATTCACACAGTAATCATGCTCCCGGTCTACCGCTTCCGCAGCCAATACTTCAATCAGCACAGGAACCGATGGATAACCCCTTCTTGCATCGAGCGGATTAGGCGTATTCGATAACACTAGCAGCACATCCATTTCCGTCCTAAGCGTTACAGCGCTGCCCGCCTGGCAATGATGCTCCGCATAATGCATATCACCCTGCTCGTCGCAGCTGATTTTGGAAAACCAATTGACGACCGGCATTAAATCTCTGACACCCATGCCGCTTCGCACGAGCTCCACCGCCAAATTTTCCTGCCCGCTTCGCAGCCAGCCGTTTCGAAGCTCCTGATAAGTCGTCGCACCATAGCGCTCATCCGTCAGCTCGCGGCTTGTGTAGCCGCCAAGCGGATCATGCCAGCCAAGCTCATCTTCTACAATGCTGACCATTGCGCGTCCGTTGTCGCTCATCAACACATTCCCTTTGGTCAGATGTGAGGTATGCTGCGCCTTAAGGGTATCCGGCATATTGTAGCGTTCATTCAGATCTGCGGCACTGAACAGCATGGCAGACACATTAGCCCCACCTTCAAGGGCAGTCAAACGGATGAGCCTCCCCCGTCCAATAACACCTGACCACTTGCCTCCAGCTTCAATTGTCTTGCTCCACCCTTTACTCATTTCCACTCCGCCTCCCCGTGAATATAAATAAAAAAAGCCTGGGAGATTGATCTCCCAGGCTTTTATCCTTCCGTGTTATACAGCGATTCGCGCCAGCAGCGCTTATATTCGACTGTATGCCGTCTCTCGGACCAGGCTTAGCTTTCATCAGAGGAGGCAATCCCCATATGCACCTAACGGAACCCTAGACAGCGGTTTGTTTCCAGTTTATTTTGCAACGGAAACCCATATTCAATTGTCATATAACCTAACACTAAATAGATTATATGACCGTTGAATATCATTTGTCAACGATTATGTTAGATAATGTAACATTAAATATAACGCTATATAAACAACTCACCCTTCTACGGCATTGAGTATGCGTCTAATTGCTCCTCTCGGTTTAGCGAAATAGTAATCTTCTTGATTTTTCGTTCACTTGAAGCGAGCCAATTTCGAACTTCTTCAAACCCCGTTTTAGATGATTGCAGATCAGCCGAAGCCATCCAAAATTGATTATTATCTACCCATTCGTAGTCAGGAATCGGCCAAGTTGGCGTGTACATATACACCTCGCCCAGTTCCGCCCTCTCATATGGAACAACCTTCATCTGCACCAAATCAACAGCAAACAACACATTCCGGACAATCTGCCCGCCCTCATTGTAGCCAAATCTCAATAACAGCCTATTTTTCTCTGGAGAAAGCTTATAATCTTGAAAAATGCCGTCCGCCAAGCCAACGCTCACAAGCCCGGAATTACTTTCCTTCACCAAAATAGACGAGCATTGCTTATTGCCACAATTGTACTTCAGCAAAATAAAACGTTCTTGATCAGCGATATCGAGCATTTCCAATTGAGTCCGTTTGACTTCTTTTTCAATATCAGCAGCATGAGCTTGCAAGCCTAAATATTCCTTATAGAGCGGGATATCGCCAATAGCTAATTCCACCTTCTCGCCGTTAGCCCCTTCGACCACGAGCACCTCAGGTCCAACCTTCTCCGTTTCCAAGCGAACCGAATCAGCCGCATCTGTACCGGCAGGAACCTCCTTATGATTGCCCTTCAAGAAATAAACAGCCGCTGCTCCCGAGACAAATACAAATGCCATCACAATAACAAGCACCAGAGATGAACTCTGCCGCTTTTTGTTCATTTTCATCCCCCCATCTGCTATACCATTAACCCTCATGCCTGCAACATACATACTAATAGCTTTAAAGTAAACGACGCTTCCTTCCATAAAAAAGTTACAAGGCAGCCGCGCTCGTTTAATGACCGCTGACCCAGTGAATCCCCCACCCCAAACAAAGCCAAACAGCAGCTTATCGTCCTTAGACGGCAGCTGCTGTTTGGCTTTGCTCTTGCCCATAATCAGGCTCTCTATCTGCTTCTCTCTATTCCTTAGGCTCACCAGCAATTTCCGGAGGCTCGGCTGGTTTTGGCTTTGGCAGCCTGCCAGAGCGGCTAAGCGCCTCGCGCAGCAGAAACTCAATATGTCCATTAACGCTGCGAAATTCCTCATTAGCCCATTGCTCCAGAGCGCGGTGAATGTCAGGATTCAGTCGGAGCGGAAAAGCTTTCTTTTCTTTTCCCATTATCGACAGCTCCTTACGTGTACAAAGACCCGGTATTAATGACCGGAGTAGCAGAACGATCCGATACGATCGCCACCATCAGATTGTTGACCATCGCCGCACGCCGCTCCACGTCCAGCTCAATTCCACTATCCTCCAATTGCTTCAACGCCGCATCCACCATGCCAACTGCGCCTTCAACGATTTTCTGGCGAGCCGCCACAATCGCTGTCGCCTGCTGCCTTTGCAGCATCGCGCTAGCAATTTCCGGCGCATAGGCCAGATGCGTCAGCCGCGTCTCAATCACTTCAACTCCCGCAACAGCAAGCCTGCTTTGCAGCTCCTTGAGCAGCTCTTCAGCCACTTCCTCCGAATTGCCTCTGAGCGACATCGCATTCTCATCCGTATGCGTATCATACGGGTGCTGCGCCGCCGTGTGGCGAACAGCCGTCTCGCTTTGGATTTCCACGAAACGCTCATAATTATCGACATCGAAGCTGGCACGGGATGTATCCGTCACTTTAAATACAACAACCGCTCCAATTTCAATCGGATTGCCGTCAGCATCATTGACTTTCAGCGTATGGCTGTTAAAGTTGCGCACTTTAAGCGACACCTTCTGCTTGTTCGTCAGCGGAAGCGTCATCCACAGCCCCGCATTCCTTACCGTACCGATATATTTTCCGAAAAAGGTGATGACCTTCGCTTCATTAGGCTGCACAATCGTCAGCGAGGAAGCGGCGATAACAAAAACAAGAATCAGCAAAGCACCTGCAATAATCAAAAGAAAGTCCGGCTGTGAGTCCGATGCGCCAAACACAATAAGAATAACTCCCCCAACAAGTGACAATATGCCAATGAGCAATGCTAAAAATCCATTCACATGCCAAGCTTTGTACTCCTTCATCTGTCAGAACACCCCTTAGTATTAATTTGATATATTTATGATATCACTTTTTACATTTATATGCAAGCAAGCGCAAACGGCTGAAGCCGTCCTCTGGCGGCAAAGCTGTCGTTTCGCGCAGAAATATAGAGAGAGGCTGGAAAAATCATATACTATCCTATAATTTAAAAAAGGCCCACAATCCTCAGGGAAATCTCCCTATTGGACTGCAAGCCTCGCATAGCAGGTACTGATATTCTTTTTTTAACATCACGATCCCGATCGAATGCTTCGCGTTCTTCATTTCAGGAGTTCACACCCTTCACCAAGGTAGACTTGGCGGACACAACAGCCGCTATTTTAACAAAATCAAGGGTTATGGCCAGACAGCGGACTCAGGAGCAGCTAACGCACTCCCCATCACCATTTTGACAGGATTATATAGGTGATAACGGATTCCCTGTCCGCTTACGGCCCAAAATCAGATCAAAAGCCAAAATAGCGGAACCTCAGTCCTCGAACCCTATACCCAAGGAAACAATCTGCGGTTCAAAAAGGCAAAAATGCGGTCGCTAATCAAGCCCAGCAATCCAATGACGAAAATACCAACAAAAATTTCCTCCGTATTCAAAAATCGCTGCGCCTTCATAATCGCATATCCCAGCCCGCTGTTAACCGCAACCAACTCCGCCACAACCAGATACGTCCACGCCCAGCCGAGAATAAGCCGCATCGTATGCATGAGCTGCGGTTGGATCGCCGGTATCAGCACCGTCTCAATCGCCTTCCAACGACCTGCTCCAAGCGTAAAGGAGGCTTGCAGCAAATCTTGCGACACCCTGCGCGTATTGTCAGCTACCATCAGCACCAGCTGGAAGAAGCAGCCGATGAAAATAAGCAGCACCTTCGCCCACTCCCCAATCCCTGCCCATACCATAATAAGCGGAATGAAAGCGACCGCCGGCATATAGCGAATAAATTCCATCGGCGGCTCCACCAGCGCTTCGCCGAACTTGAACGTTCCAGCCAATATCCCGATGGGAATGCCCAATACACATGCCAACAGGAAGCCCGACATTACGCGAAATAAGCTAACGCCAATATGATTCCAATAATCAGAGCTGCCGAGCAGCTCTATAAAGGTAGTCAGAACGACATGCGGCTTCGGCAAAAATACAGGGTTCACTGCCTCCGTATAGCTCAGCAGCGACCAGAGCAGCAGAAGGAGCAGAAAAGAGCAGCTAGCTGTAAGCGCAAACGCCCGGGGGCCGATATCTTTAAAAATCTGTATCCGATGCGGCTTCCGCCGCCGAACTGCTTTCATCGCCATCACTTCCCTGCTGTTGTATTTTTGACGAATTGCGAGTCGAATAGTCCGCTCACGTCATCTATGTCACCGACCATATCAAGTCCGCGCAAGAAATTCGCCGTCTGCCCCGCCGTATACTCAAGCGAGGTATATTCATCACGCTTCTCAAAGGCATGGACATTATCCGCTTGAGAGAACAGCTTGATGCCGTCAAATCCCAGCTTGAGATCCTCCGGGGTCGTTTCCGCCTTAGCAGCGAGCAGCTTCAGCACTTCTTCCTGATTGGCTTCATAATACGCAAGCGCATCGAACCAAGCATCCACCACCTTCTGCACTTCAGCGGAACGCTTCTGCACGACCTCTTCACGGAACACAAGCAGATCCGGAATAAGCCCCGGCGTATCTTTAGAAGAGAACAATACCTTCCCCTTGCCCTCCTTCACCGCAATCGTCTGAAACGGCTCCCACAGCACAGAAGCATCTGACTTTCCCGAAATAAAAGCGGGTCCCGCATCATTTACCGTCATATTGACGTAGTTCACATCTTCTTCCTTCATGCCATTTTGCGCCAAGGCAGTCAGCAGCAGCAAATGATCGACAGTTCCAAGCTCCGTCGCAACCGTTTTTCCCTTCAAATCCTGAATCGACTGAATTTCCGGCTTGCTGACAATAGCATCGCCGCCAAAAGAATTGTCATTTACCAGAACCGCTTTAAGCGGAATTCCTTTTGAAAAAGGAGCAAGCGTATCGCTCAGCGTCTGGCTGTTCGCATCGACTCTCCCCGTTGCCAAAGCTTGCAGCGAGTCGCTGTATACCGGGAAAAACTCCAGCTTGACGTTAACGCCATGCTTTTCAAAAAAACCTTTTTCCTCTGCTACATACCACATATACCAGCCCGGCCACGGGCTTAGGGCAATCGTAATCGACTCCCCTCCCCCTCCTTCCTCCGCTTTGCCTTCTGAACTGCTGCAACCCGACACAACAAACACCGACACGACAAGCAACCCTAAGAGCCAAACCTTCCACGACCGTCTCATTGTCCCACCCCTTGTCTTTATAGCTCCAGCCCCTGAATAACGGGAGATTGGGCTAAGCGTAAACAGCTGTCACCCTCGAAATGGCAGCAAAGCTGCCATTTCGAGGGTGAAATATAAAAATGTATAAGTATGTAACTCATACATTTTTACATTTCTAAAAAAACAAAAGCCTAGGAGATTGTGATCTCCCAGGCTTTTATCCTTCCGTGTTATACAGCGGTTGCCGCCATCTCTCAATGGGTGCACGCTCGCCGTACGCCGTCTCTTGGACCAGACTTGATAAGGCGCAAGCACGCTTGCAGCCTTTCAACGGAACCCTAGACAGCTTGTCGTTCCCGATGTGTACAGCCAGCATAGGAACCATATGTTTTTTTGTTAGAATACCTTACATTTATCTGTATTATAGTAGGGCATCCAACATTCTGTCAATACTCATGTCATGTTAATTTACGTCGTTTTTATCTAAAATGCTTTGTATTATGCAGCAGCTTTCACCGCAGTATCTTCCGGCACTTCCAACGCACCGTAAGTAGTGAACCATTTTTGCATAGTCGGGAAATCGCTTGTGTAAGTCAGAGTCAGCATAAGCAGAATACGAGCATGAGCTGCATTCAAGTTATCCCCTGCCAAAATCCCATCGCTGCCGCCATAAACATTGCCCGATCCGGTTCTTGTCGTCGTTACGAAAACAACACCCTTCTCAATCGCCTTCGTACGTTCTTCCCTCATTGCAGCGGAAATGCCGCCAGCTCCCGTACCCGCTGTAACAATCCCTTTTGCTCCGCCGTCTACGAAGCCTTTGATCGCCTCGCCGCCAGCTCCTTGATACGAATACGCAATTTCAACCTTCGAGAAGCCGGCCTTCGGCAGCTTGGACAGATCAAACGGCGTTGCCCACTCTGCATCGGTTTTCAGCGCTCTTGTCGGCACGCGGTAAATTTGAATAATCGATTCATCAATGTAGCCCAGTGGGCCAAATCCTGGCGACTCAAATGTGTCAAGACGCAGCGCGTTTGTTTTCGTCACTTCACGCACAGCATGAATCTCATCATTCAGCATGAGCACGGTGCCGAATTTCTTCGTCTTGCCGCTCGCCGCCAGCTTGATCGCATTGAACAAGTTCGCCGGAGCATCGCTTCCGATTACTGTCCATGGACGCATAGAGCCTGTAATAACAACCGGCTTCGAGCTGCGAACCGTAAGATCGAGGAAATAACCGATCTCCTCCATCGTATCCGTACCCGTCGTAACGACTACACCGTCGTATTTCTTCAACGCTGCATCTACTGTCATCGATAGGCTTGCCAGATCATCCATCAGATAAGCCGATGAGCCTTTGTTGCCAAATTGTACAGTCTCAACGTCTGCCATCTTATCTAGATTCGGCAGGCTCTTCACCATATCTTTAATTAAAAGCGTACCCGCACGGTACGTTTGAAAGCTTGTCTCATCCGTCGATTGTCCAGCAATCGTGCCTCCTGTACCAATA
>NZ_JCAALU010000027.1:0-59077 GCF_059609455.1 Paenibacillus liaoningensis | reverse complement strand
GCGACGGGTTACGGACCCAGGGGAACGACCGATCTGCCCCGGCTACTGACAAATACACCACCAAAATAAAAAGTGGTCAACCAGTAATAACTGGCTGACCTCATAATACGATGGTAACGATAGTTAAACATAAAGGGTTCCACATATTAGTCATGCATAATATGTAGAGCCCTTTATTTAACTTGATTTTTTTAAGTTTAGGTCTTGATAATTTTCAGTCTAGTACTATATTTTCCTTAGACAACCGAACTGTTTTTTTGTTTTTTACACTGTCCACTTGACAGGGAGCACTTCACTTTGAATGGAACACCACTAAATTGTGTAACTTCCTCGGGCTGAACCCATATGACTCATGATCATTTCGGCGGCCCGCTTGTAACCGCCAGCCTGGCGTAAAGATTCACCGATGAGGTAAGCCTGCCGTTTATAATGTGAATTGTGTAGGACTTCTGTTAACGCCTCTCTCAAATCAGTTGCACTGAGGTTATGTTTATTCAAAGTAATACCCGCGCCCAACTCCTGTACCCGATCTGCAACAAGAGGCTGATCTGACGTTAATGGGATCATCACCATCGGAACGTTGTAATATAGCGCCTCACTCGTGCTGTTCATTCCAGCATGTGTAATAAAAACATCTGTATGCTGCAGCATGTCCAACTGTGCAATGTATGGCTTGACGATAAAATTAGGAGGAATTTGTTCCGTCAGCGGCTCCATATCCGTGTATTTCCCTGAAGATAGAACAACATTCACGGGTAGATCCCCTAATGCTTCAAAGCAAAGCTGATAGAAATCCAAGTTCTTATTTAAAATCGTACCCATGGCAATGTACACGGTTTGAGGGTACCGTTCACGAAGCAGCTCGAACGAGAAGGCCGGAGCATCTTGACGTGTTATGATCGAAGGACCAGTGAAAATAAAACGATCATCCAGCTTTTCTGCCTGCGGCTGAAAATAACGGCTGGTGTACACGAGCTTTAACTGACCTGCATGTGCCGGAATCTCTTCCATGGCTGGAATACTCACTTGAAACTCTTCGGATAACTCAGTTGTTATCTTCATCGTTGTCTCATAAAGCTCCTTCGTCTCCGTCTCATTAAGGTCTGATCCAGACCCGAGAGGCTCTACAAAAGCAAAGGAGGCAATCGAACACACCGCGGGAATTCCCAGTTTTTCTGCAAGAATAGTCCCTCCCCATCCCATCAGGGAATCAAAGATTATATAGTCAAACTTTTGATTCTCTATTACTCGCAGCACATTGGGGATGATCCTCCGAATGATACCGCTTACCATCATATAAATGAACTGATAAGAATGCTTGTACTCCTGGGGTTTCAACACCGGATCATGAGAGAAGGCATCTTGTGGAAATGGATAGGTAAGTATCTGGGCACCAGTTTGTTCAATTCGGGAACGATACTCCTCCGTGCACACATAGATGACTTCCTCACCATTGTTCGTCAACTGAGTAACTAATCCTAACGACGGATTCACATGTCCTTCAGCTGGAGTAATGACTACTAATACACGTGCCATCTTATCCACCTCCCAATGCAATTTGTCCCCCGTTCTTCGTGATGTATTTAACGACGCGGCCGTCATCCGTTACATGGAAATGTTGTCCTTCACCTGGCTGATCGGATGATGTTCTTGATGAACGAGTTTGTTAATTCGTAGTGCTGCCAAGAAACTTAACAAAACCAATAGTAATTGCAGTGTTAACACGATCAAAACGCCTGTCGATATGCCCCATTGTAAAGTTTCGGACAAGGCAATCAGAGCGCCACCAACTCCAATGTTTACTCCCATATAGAAGGAATCCACAAATTGCAGATTCGCGGACATTTCTCCCTCTTTCCTGGGCATGGCATGTTGTAAAGCAATGGCTGCAGTAGTAGGGTTGGCCAATCCAACACCGAACCCTGTAATCATTTGCGAGAGAAGGATGAGTATAATTCCACCGTCCGTCAAAATAAGAGCCAGGATCACGAGTACAGTTCCAGCGATCATAATCCCAATGCCGGTCATGACTCTGCCCTTTCGGGCAAGACCTTGATCTCGTGCATCAAGCTTGGCTTGCAACCACGCTGCGGCGGACCAGCTCAGAGAACCTGCTGCTACAAGAAGGCCAGCAAGGTCAGCTGATAACCCCTTCACTTCGGTTAGTGCCAAGATCACAAAACTTTCCGTTGTAAAATAACAAGCAACATATAGCCCTCTGGAAACCAAAGTAGCAGGCAATCCTTTTTTTACCGAAAAAGTGCCCACAGGCAGCAGTTTACGCATTGGTGGGATCATGACGACTAATCCACCCAAAGTGAGTACTATGCCTTTCCAATCGGTTATCATACCAAGTCCTGTGAGTAACAGCCCCGTTCCAACGGCAAGTAGAATCGCATAAATAATCTTCGAGTCGGTTGCTCGCGCTGGACCTGTCAGATCTTGCCGAAGCTGCAAATCACGGAAAGAGCGGAATGTAAGACTGAGCGCCAATCCAATCAAAGGTAGAACGATCCAGAAAACATATCGCCACGAGATATAGGAAGCAATAAGGCCTGCTACATAAGGCCCGATCAAGGAAGGCAGTACAAATGCCATGGAGAATGCGGCCAGGATTTGAGTACGAAGTGCATCTGGATAATGCAATGTCACACAGGTATAAACGCATGTGATCAGGGCCCCCGCTCCAAAACCTTGAAGGGCTCTTCCGGCAATAAGCATGTGCATATCGAAAGAAATAGCGGAGACCACAGTTCCTAGCACAAAAACACTAAAAGATACCAGCATGGATGTAAAAACACCGCGCTTGTCAACCTGCTGACCCATAACCAAGGTTCCAATAAGCTGAGATAACAAAAATGCGCTGAAGATCCAACCGTATAAATGAATGCCCTCTAAACTTTGTGCCATTTTCGCGGCAATAGTCGTGATAGCCAGTCCTTCGAAAGCTACGGTTGCCAGAACCAGCATAATACCAATTGTAGGCGCCCTGTACTGAGCATCAAAAATCCCAATCTGATTGTTGTTTGTCTTCCACACCTCCGTAATTTGATGGTTATTATGGTAAATTAAACCTCTTATCATTCTGAATATACATTAAGCATTCCACTTTGTAAAGTTAAATGTTTAAAAAGTGGGGTCGTGCTCAAGAATATGATCCACATATTCAATAGGAGATTTTGCTTGAAAATATGCCATTTTCATTACAGTCAATTTGGAGAAGTTCATCCTGTAAGATCCAGGCATCTGTTTTTTCAGACCATTCTGAAACTGGCCCCGCATCCACACGAAACTTTGGCATTTGGATTATTCATGGTGAATCCGCCTAGCATTCCACTTTCTTCATAGTCAATCTCAAGACCATCAATATATGGAATACTGTTCGCGTGAACCAATATCCTAAAATGCTTTTTATTTAACACAATGTCTTCTTCTGCCTGCTGTTCATCCACGATAAGGGTATAAGATAAACCACTTCTTCCCCCTTCATCAACGCCTACTCTAAGGAAGGCATTTTGGATATTCGCACTAGGGCGTGTCAGAATTGTTCTTTTGACCAAGTTATCATGTTGAAGACCCTTTAAACGTCTGGAGAGGATCATTTCGGAAATGGAAGGAATGCTTTCGAAAATTTCACCGAATTTCTTCGGACCTTGAGAAAGGGTGAATAAAATATGGATCGTCCATTTCGTTCCGATGATGCGATAAGCTGTAAATATTTTATTCGGATCTTCAGTGAACAATGGTCTGTACACCCACCTTCTTATTCATCAGCATTCTTTAAAATGTATTTTTAACCGCTACACATCCTTAATGACGTGTAACGGTTTTTTTCATATTAGTGGCGTTACGAATTATTGAATTTATCTCTGATTTGGCGGATATAGATAAGTCTACTGGAAGTGCTTTGCTCAGTATCATGGTCGGATCGCTTGTGCTGGCACGTTCCGTTGATGATCTCAGCATGAGCGATAGCTTCCTTGCTGCAGGAAAACAATCGCCAAGAATTTACTGAAACATTCAATACCTACGTACGATGATAAAAAATTGACTTAATGCCTATGATACAGAGAATAATTTTCTTAAATCATCGTTACTGTTAAAAAAAGAGAAGAGACAAATATCACTTTTCAGTCGATATTCGTCTCTGTCTTTAGCTGCTATATTTAGTTTTAGTTTTCTAATATTCCATATATTGGTCACAAAATAGACAGGAAACTGTATGTTTTCCATGAATGATTTTGCATCATCATAGATAGGCGGATTACACCAATGTTCGACCATCATGTCGCATAGTTCTTTTGCACGCTCCTGCGATTGGAAATGTAAAAGGAGTTCAGTAAATCTTCTGGCGTCTTCGCATTTCCACTTTTGAAAACCCGCTTAATCACTTCATAAGATATAGGTCCGTTTTCATATACAACTGTTCCGTAAAAATCGAGAAATATTGCTTTTATTATCGTTACCTCCATGTTTTATTTTGAAAATTCTATACCGATCTCCGCATCGAAGCCAAATTCACCCCCTGGTAAACCTTGTCGAGGAATTATGATAGACAGCCGCTGCATCCACTACTTTCAGAAAACGTAAAGCGTTCCTGTAGTCTTCATCCCTTCTTGAGTCAAATATGCTTTATGAATCACCTCAGACATGGAGTAACTCGTTCTTTTGAAGAGCCTTCATGTAGTTTTCTAAACTTATAAACCCATATACGAACTCTATCTTAATCTTGTATTCTAAACTTTTCAGTAATTTGTCTGTACGTCCACTTAGCTTCTTCATCTAAACGTAAGGCCTCTTGCCTTTTTTCCTTTGTGTATGATTTATTTAGCTGCTCTATCTTCCTCATAAAAAAATACACCCCCTAAAGTATCATCGGATTCCCATACGGGTTTTTCCAATATCCACTTTAAGGGGAGTACTTCGTAGTATGGGAAGGGGATCTTGGAATGCTACTAATAGAGCTGTCTCAAAATGAATTGCGAGTTAAATGTTATCCTTGCCCTTTACTTGCTTGATAACTGCATCGTATCTGTTAATAAGTCTCCAATTGACGATCTAGCCAATTCAGCTTTCATGGCCTGCTCCGCAGAGAAATATAGAGGCTCTAAAGCAGAACTAATATTCCCTCCGATTGGACAGATAGGGTTTGGCGTACTGTGATGATAATCAAAAAGTTCTTTCTGCTCAACCGCTTCATAAACGTTTAATAACGAAATCTTCCTAGGCTCTACTGCCAAGCACCACCCTGCTCCTGTACCATGCCTTACATTGACCAGCCCCGCCTTGGATAACGTAGACAATATTCTGCGTATAAAAACGGGGTTGGTATTCACACTTTTTGCTATAAACTCTGAAGTCAAATATTCTTTTGAATGTTCTGTGGCACTGTAGGCCAACAAAGTCAATATATGCAGTGCAACGGTATAACGACTTACGACTGCCATTCATTTCCCTCCTCCATTCACGCTAGTAATGAATAGCGCCTGATTCAATATCTTGTTTTCGTTACATAACAGAATGGACTTTTTCCGCAAGTTATTCTCGGCCGCATACTCAGCCAGAATAGAATCGAGTAGCCTTGTATGAGAAGCAAAGTTGCTGTGACTTCAAACTGCCCTTTTCCACTCGATTTATCATATCAGGATTTGATATCAGGTACAACGTCTAGCTGTATGAGTGGAGGCTCTCACACGGTTTGAGGTACTGTCAATCGCGGCCACATAGATTCGATTTGATTTATACCGCAGCGATGCCTAGATTGACCAATTGACACACCGAACGTCAAAAATGCGGTTTTTGCGCTGTAATTTTGCATCGTTTGAACACAAGCCAAGTCTCACTATTCCGGAAGGAGGAGGAGGGATAGCTTATGAGGATATAGTTAATTTACGATAATAGTATGAAAAGCAATTAGTTAATAATGCGAAGATAAATAATCCCCAAAATATATTAGCGTAAGCGATTGGGAGAGAATAATTATGTTGCCAACGCAGTGCACTAGATACCCCAGCAATACCAAATGCGCCACTTAAAAACTGTAAAAGTTGATATAGTCCTATACCAGAACTAATTTCCGATGGAGGAAGGATACGGGATATTTCATTAGAAACACTGCTTCCAAGCATCGTAAATCCAAGATTCATTAATAAAAAGACAAATATATTGGCGATCCAGAACCGAACGCCTATAATCGCAAATAGACATGTAGCTGCAAGAATAAGGATTGGTACAAAGCGTAGTATACTGCTATTGCCATTGCGATCAATTATGGCACCTATCTTCCGTGAGGCAAGCATAGACAACAACGCCCCTGGAAAAATAACAAAACCCGCCTGACTGGCACTTAAATTAAAATGATTTATTAACACCTGAGGAAGTAAGTATAAGGATGAGAAATTGCACAAATAAGCTAATATCCCTATTAACGATAATGAGATATAGGTTTTGTTTATGAATAAAGAAGGTTGAACAAATGGTTTTGGCGTACGAAGTATTCGAAAAACAAATAACACTAGCCCAAGTAGACCAATACATAAAGATGACCATGATTGATTAGTCAAAAAAAGGAGTATGCCAGCGGTGCCGATGCTGATATAACAGGCTCCCTGCACATCAAACTTTCCTTTTACAAATCGTTCTTTCGGTATTAGTCGAAATAGGAGAGGGACAAGTATCAATGTTAAAGATGAAATAGCAAAAAGGTATTGCCAACCCAAAAATTCTACGACAAATCCACCAGTAATCGGTCCAAGACCAAGACCAAGCGAAACGGAGGACATAATAATGGACATTGTTTTCCCTCGCCGCTTAATGGGCACATATCTGGTTAAGAGAACGATGGATAAAGATATAATAGCCCCAGCTCCAGCAGCTTGCATTATTCGGGCGATTAATAATACCCAAAAGTGATGACTAAAAAAACCTACAATAGAAGCAATTCCAGTAGTTATGAGGCTAGTTGTAAACAATAAATGGATGGGAACAAAGTCTGACAGCCTGCTATATGTAATCGAGGCAATAGCAAACATGATTGAATACCCTGTTATTGCTAAAGATATCGTTGATAAAGGCAATTCAAAAAAATGAGATAAATCTGATATGGCCAGATTGAACATAGCAGTGTTCATGATGACGAGCACAACTGCGAAGCCCACTAAGAATATAATCAGCCCTTCTTTTGGAAGAGCGGCCTCCATTTTTTGTGTAACAGGCTGGTTGGCTTCATTTGTGCTCATCCAATTTCTCCTTATCCAACGAGAAAAGCCCTGCTCACACAGGGCTAATGCTCTTAGTTTAAATGTTTTAAGATTTCGCTGTCGTAGTTTGTCCAGTCCGAAAAACGGGCTTCACTAACTTGTCGCACCCACAGTGGATTCGCTAGCAACGACCTTCCGATTGCGACCAAATCCGCCTCGTCCTGCCCCAGTATTTCCTCAAGCCGCTGGATTTGTTCCGTCTGCTCCCAAAAATCTTTTTCCAAGGCTACCGAGCCTACAGTTATAGTGGGCAGTCCTGTCAATTTCTTGGTCCATCCAGCCAGATTCAGTTGGGAATTCTCAAACTCCGGCTGCCAAAACTGTCGGGTGGAAGCATGAAATACATGGACCCCTGCATCGACTAGCGGGCTGAGGAATTGCTCCAGTTGCTTCGGTGTTTCTACCAGCTTGGCTTCATAATGATTTCCTTTCCATTGCGAGAAGCGGAACAGGATCGGAAAATCGGAACCAACGGCTTGACGGCATGCCTGAACGACCTCAGCCGCAAAGCGGGTACGGCTTATGAAATCCCCACCGTATTTGTCCGTTCTTCTATTGGTTTTTGCCCAGAAAAACTGATCAATCAAGTAGCCATGTGCTCCGTGAATTTCAATTCCGTCAAAACCAGTTTGCTTTGCTGCGGCAGCAGCCTGCGCATAGGCCGACACCAAATCTGCGATTTCGCTTTCAGACATTGGTTCGTTAACTTTATTGCCATCGGCATCCAGACCCGATGGACCGATTGGTAATGCCTCCGGATTGGGCAAGCTTCCTATTTTTCTTGCGGTTCCCAGGTGCCATAATTGAGGAACAATTTTCCCACCCTCTTCATGGACAGAAGCAACAACCTTTGCCCACCCTTTGAGCGCCTCCTCTCCGTGAATATGCGGCCAATTTGGACTGGCCGATGCAGCGGGATGATCAATAAGGGTTCCTTCTGTTATTATCAGACCCACACCGCTTTCCGCATGGCGACGGTAATAGGCTGCTACATTTTCATCAGGAACCCCATTTTCAGAAAAACCTCTTGTCATAGGAGCCATGACAATCCGATTTTTTAAGGAGAGGCCGGAAATCTCAACCGGCTTGAATAAGCTATCTCGTACTGACTTTAAACGTTGATCTACCATTTTTCATGTCATCCTTTCGTTTCCATAAAATCAGATCCATTCGGAATTAAAAAAAGAGCAATAAAATAGCTATATACTATAACTGTGGTCGTTCATAAATCGCTGAAAAAATTGACGGGTTCTCTCTTCCTTAGGCTGATTGAACAAGAGCTCCGGCGTTCCCTCTTCGATGATCTTCCCGTCTGTCATAAAAATCACATGATTTGCGACTTCACGAGCAAAATTCAACTCATGCGTGACGATCATCATCGTAATCCCTTCTCTTGCAATGTTGCGAATGACTGCTAGCACTTCCCCTACAAGCTCGGGATCAAGCGCAGAGGTAGGCTCATCGAACAAAATAATTTCCGGATCCAGTGCAAGTGCCCGGGCAATTCCTACACGCTGCTGCTGACCGCCTGAAAGCTGGCTTGGATACGACTCCAATTTATCGGACAATCCTACCTTTTCCAATACGGCTGCGGCTTTCTCCTTCGCTGCGGTTTTACTTTGTTTCTGGGCGACGATCAGGCCTTCCATCACATTTTCCAATACGGTCTTATGCTTAAACAAATTATAATGTTGAAACACCATGGCCGTTTTTCGGCGTAATCGAAGCACCTCCCGTTTGGTTGGTTTTTGGCAGGAAACCATCGTATCCCCAACCGTAACCACGC
Organism: Paenibacillus liaoningensis; assembly: GCF_059609455.1. Taxonomy (NCBI): domain Bacteria; kingdom Bacillati; phylum Bacillota; class Bacilli; order Caryophanales; family Paenibacillaceae; genus Paenibacillus; species Paenibacillus liaoningensis. The sequence continues at coordinate 50,032 of NZ_JCAALU010000027.1, read as the reverse complement.
CCTCATCCGCCTTATCTAAAAAATTGACGCAGCGAAGCAATGTGGATTTTCCTGAACCGCTCGGGCCTAGAACCGTCGTGACTTCTCCTGTCTGCACCAAAAGATCAATACCCTTCAGCACCTCATGTTTACCGTATGATTTGTGCAAGTTTGTCAATTTGATCATGCTACTCCCCCGTCGCTATAACTCTTCCAACGTTTCTCCAAGACAGCCGCAATTCGTTCAATGAACAATACAACTCCCCAGTAAATCAACGCCGCAGCCATTAGCGGTTCAAGGAAGCTCCACTTTTGGCTCCCCAACATCATCGCGACTCCGTTGATCTCCAGTAGAGTGACCAAATAAGCCAAAGAAGAACCATGCAAAATACCTACTATTAAGTTGCATATCCCAGGAATACTGGCGCCAAGCGCTTGTGGAAAAACAACTCGATAAACCGCCTGAAACGTCGTCATCCCGACTGAGTATGCCGCTTCCAACTGCCCCTCCGGTACGGCCATAAATCCTGATCTAATAATTTCTGACATATATGCTCCAGCCGTAAGAGACAAAGCTGCTATGACCAATGCAGTCAATGGAATATCTTTGGAGTAAATTCCCCAATGATATTGAGTCGCTATCACATCCCAAACCATAGGAAGGCCTAAATATACAATGTACAAATGCAAGACGACAGGCGTTCCCCTTGTGAAAGATACATAGAACTCAGCGAGTGGATGAAGAATCACTGTTTTTTTCAAACGAATCAAGGCCACTGTCAGCCCAACGATTAAACCGATGACAATTGACGAGATGGTAATATACAAGGTAAGCGGTAAGGCACCAACAATTTGGTTCAAAGCTTCCCAAAAAAATGAAAAATCGAAAGTAATCGATGCCACCTCCCGAATGTTAACGTACGGACAGCTATTAGAGGTCTGACTTTCACTTCTTCGCCGCGTACCATTCCTGCAAATATTTTCCCATCGTCCTAGCGATCGCTTTCATCCCGCCAACACCAGCAATGGCTTCCGCTTCTGAATTATAATTCGTATTCGTATTGATATCGTACGTATAAGCGGTTCCCTCTCGATCCGTAATAAATTCTATACCGGCAAAGCTAATGCCGTTTTTCTTTAACATTGCTTCATAAACCGGGATAAGCGGACTTTCAAACGACTCTAAGACTTGAAATTTCGCTTTAACTGCCTGACCAGGCGCCGGGCAAAATCTGTCGCCAATTTGGCATGCATCGGCTGGGCACAGCTCGAAACCTTCGGACGTATCGACACGGACAGCGTAATAAAATTTTCCATCGATAAATTCACATCGGGTAATATATTGCTCTTCGTTATGAATGTACTGCTGCAGCAGTGTAATCCCGTCGATTGGTTCTTCGAACGACGGACTATTCACATACCGTTCCAGATCTTCATACTTGTCGAACAGGTAAACACCCAGCCCTTTACCTGCCCGATTATGCTTGGTTATGAAAGGACGATAAGGGAAACGGCTTGCTTCTTGCAACAGCTCTTCCTTGCCGACCGCTGCAACAGTAAAAGGAATTTCCACCCCATAGGAACGCAGTTCCAGATATTGTTTGATTTTGCTAAGCTCCAGTTCAAGCGCACGGCTCTCGTTGAGCACCTTACGACCATGATGCTCAAGCCAAGCCAATACATTCGATGTATATTCAGGAGCAAAGCGATGTCCTCTCGTATGGGAAGAAGCACTCATCCGATTGTAAAAAACCCCTTGGGGAGGAGCTTGACTGATGTCGAGCACACCATGATCGAGATGCCATAATTCATACGGGATATTTTCTTCTTCCAACGCTTGTTTTAAAGGTTCGACCCAGCTATCATTCTCATGTATCACATACGCTTTTGCCATTATTGTGACATTCCTTTCAGTCCGCACTTCCACTTTGTATGCTGACTCTCCGGCGTGCGGACTACCTATTTCAGCTGCTTGTCATGATACGTGTATATCGTTGCATTTTATGCTCTATGCGCGCGAACACATATTGAAGTGTCAAACAGATGATATAATAAATAATCGCTAAGCTGATATAAACTTCAAGCAACCGATAAGAAACGAGTCCGATTGCTTCTCCACGTCCCATCATATCCATCACTCCTACGGAAAAAGCGAGCGAGGTATCCTTCAGACTCGCTACTACTACATTTGACAGATGGGGCATGGCTATGCGAAATGCTTGTGGAAATACGATGCGGAAGAAGGTGCTCCAGCCTGTCATACCGACGGAGGCCGCCGCTTCAGACTGCCCCCGATCAACGCTATCGACAGCAAGCCGATAGATTTCAGCCAGAGAAGCACCGGTATTCAGCCCGAATGTAAGCACAACAAACACGGCAGGAGAGACCCTCGATAAGTCCACGCCTAGAGGTTTCAGCAATTCCGGCAGCCCATAAAAGATCAGGATGAGTTGAATAATAATTGGCGTACCCCGAAAAAAAGAAATACAGGCCCCACTCCATCCGTTCACAATCGGCCATTTGTACAGACGGGGGGCAGCTAGAAGCGCCCCCACGACGCTACCAAGAATCAATGACAAGACGAGAATCATCAATGAAACAGGCAAATAGTGTATTAAAATAAGCAAGTATTTCACAACCGATTGCCAATCAAAAGTGTTTCCCATTCATTCGACTCACCTTTTTAACATTATTGATAATCCCTTTTCAGCCATTGTTCCGCCAATTTTGTCAGCGTCCCGTCCTCCTTCATTGCTTTTAACGCTTCATCCACCGCATTACTGAACACCGAACCATCCTTTTGGCGGAAAGCGAAATATACGCCCGATTCTGTATGAAGATTTTCGCCAATCAGTTTCAATTGAGCGTTAGCATCACGATTTAAGCTTTTTGCCAGACCTGAATCGATGACCGTTGCATCCACACGACCAGACTTAAGTTGATTAACCGCATTTGTATAATCACCATATATCACTTTGATTTCATTTTGATGATCTTTATTGTATTTTTCGACAAGTGCAGCTGAACTGGTCGACGGTGGGACAATGACGGTCTTTCCTTTCAAATCATCAATGGAATGAATGCTCGTGTTGGATTCATTGACAGCCACCAATAATTCAGATGAATCATAGAATTCTTTATTGAAGAGATATTTAGTTCTTCTTTCTTCATTTTGTTCCAGATGCATCGCAATAAAGTCAATTTTTTGAGCTTCCAGACTTAAAAACAAATTTGGAAAGTCCATCGTTTCGAATTCAAACTCGTATTGCGGCAACCTTCTATCAATTTCCCGTACAACCTCCACATCATACCCAGTCAGCTTCCCAGCATCGTCAAGAAAAGATACGTTTTTAATAACGGCCGACGTCCCGACTTTAATCAACTGTGGTTTCTCTTCGTTCGATGGAGACGAGCCGTTGACCGAGGTAACTGCCTCATTGTTCGCTGCTCCGCATCCTGTCAGAGAGATAGCAATGATAAGAGAGATTGATACTATCAATATATTTTTGAAATTCAAAATCCTCATTCAAATTTGCCTCCAATAATTATTTTTCTACGTTATCGTTTCACACGGTTTCCGTTTGGCTGTATCGATTCTGAGGAATGGGTAAGCCAAGATTTCCACGGAAGGTATCTTTGTCATATTCAGTACGGAATAATCCCCTCTGCTGAAGGATGGGGACGACAAGGTCTACAAATTCATCAAATGCGCCTGCTTCACTTTCTCCTACAATAAAACCGTCTGCAGCTCCAGTTTCAAACCATTTCTGAATTTCATCCGCAACCTTTTCCGGAGTTCCAATAAACGGATGGCGTGGGTGTGTCACCTGCAGTGCCACTTCACGGAGAGTCCAGCCATTTTCTTTTGCTTCCCTCTTGAGACGTTCTTGTCCCCCTTTAAATGCATTACTTCCTATATCACCAATATCAGGAAATGGCTGATCTAATGGAAATTGCGCGAAATCGTAATGATCAAAGAAACGTCCCAAATAATTCAAAGTATCTTCCGGACTAAGCAGATTTCCGATTTCATGAAATTTGGCGTCTGCCTCTTCTTGCGTATTGCCCAGGATGGGCTGAATACTTGGCAAAATGGAGAGCGATTCGGGATCTCTTCCCAACTCAGATGCTTGTTTCTTCAAATCTTGATAGTAATCCCTTGCATTCTCAATAGATACCAAGTTTGTGAATATGCAATCGGCATGAGCGGAGGCAAATTTGCGCCCGATGGAAGACGTTCCCGCTTGAAAGATCACCGGTTGCCCCTGCCGTGATCTTGAAATGTTCAACGGTCCACGCACCGAAAAATATTCCCCTTTATGATTCAGCGTGTGCAACTTACCTTGGTCAAAGAAAACGCCATTTTCCTTGTCACCAATAAATGCATCGTCCTCCCACGAATCCCAAAGTCCTTTGACTACCTTAAGATACTCCTCGGCAATATGATAACGATCGTCATGTTCCGGGTGTGCCTTGCCATAATTTAATGCAGAGCCTTCCAGTGGGGAGGTTACAACATTCCAGCCCGCACGGCCTTTACTGATATGATCCAGAGAGGCCAGTTGCCTGGATATTGTAAAAGGCTCGCTATAAGAGGTGGAAATTGTCGCTACCAAGCCTACATGCTTGGTCACCGTTGCCAATGCAGACAAAATCGTAAGCGGCTCGAAGCGATTAAGAAAATGAGGTAACGATTTTTCATTAATAAATAAACCGTCCGCGACAAAGAGCAAATCAAACTTGCCCAATTCCGCCTTCTGTGCCTGATGAATGTAATGATCGATGTCCACACTTGCTTTAATATTCGCTTGTGGTCTTCGCCAAGCGACATGACTTGCTCCAACTCCGGTTAATCCTAACCCTAATTTCAATTGTTTAGTCATCTAATTTTCTCTCCTTTTTGATATTGCTTTATACCAGCAGACAGCCACTCGTAGGCCTGTATTCTTTGCTCAAATTCATGAGCTGTGGGTAAAATCATCACTTCTTCAATGTTATGAAGCAGGCTGATTTCATGAATTTTGTTAAGCAACGTCTCTTTTGTTCCATAAAGAAGGCTTGTCGGTTCGGCTTTAATTGTATAGGGTTCATTGGCTTGTTGCCCTAACCGTTCAGCAAGCTCTAGCGAAAAGATGGAAATGGTTTTTCCGCTGTCGAAGTGAACCTTGTAGGTTATTTTTTCATCAGCCAGCCGCTTAGCCTCTTCTTCGGTATCGGCAAAAAGCACCGATAAGGCTAAAATGAGCCCGGGGGTTCTTCCTTTGGAGAAGTTGAACCTTGTTCTGTATACAGATAAGGAATTCTTGAGTAATTGCTCATCTCCATTAATAAAATGGGCATATACAAAAGGGAGCCCCTGTTTGGCCGCCAGCTCAGCACTGGATTCTCCTGTCCCTAGCACATGTAGCTCGGGTGGAACGGATGGTAAAGGCTGTGCCCGGAGTCCTTCAACCCCCTCCGACTGCAAGTAAAGATCCAGATGCTCCATTTTCTCAGTAAAAGGTATCGTTTCAGAATGTACTGCTGGCGACAATGCCCGCGTAGTAACTGGCAATCCTCCAGGCCCCCTCCCCACTCCAAGATCTACCCTGCCAGGAGCCAGCACAGACAACAAATTGAAGTTCTCCGCAACCTTGTATGGACTATAGTGCTGAAGCATCACACCGCCGGAACCTATACGTATACGATCGGTTTTGGAAATCAAATGAGAAATGAACACCTCGGGAGAAGATCCAGCCAATACTTCGGAGCCATGGTGCTCTGATACCCAGAAGCGATGAAATCCCAGTTCATCCGCTTTTTGCGCCAATCTTACTGTGTTCAATATTCCCTGTGCCGGATTTTCCCCTTCATTTGTAGGACTGCGGTCCAGCACGCTCAATTTAATGGACATCTGCTTCACCTCATTTTCGATTACAAGTTTTTTTTGAGAATTACAGAACTTCCACGTTCCCCTTTTTCACTTTCAAATACCAGTTCATATCCCCGTCTTTTGTACATGTCAATCAGCCAAGGGTGGCGAGTCGAGGTTGCCAAGGTAACCGCTGATGCTCGCAAGTCCCGGCGAATGATCGCCTCTACCTCGTCAAGCAATCTTCCACCTATTCCCTTTCTTTCATAGCTGGGATCCGTAGCAAACCACCATATAAACGGGAAGTCGTACGGGTAATCTATCACTTTTCGAACCGACTCGGCCTTCGCAACTGAGACCGTAGAAATGATTACATTATCAATTAGTAAAATGTAGCACCGATTAAGATTGATATTGTTTTCCACCATGTTCAGATCTGCTGAAGCAGCCGGAAAATCAAGCCCAAGTTCGCGTATTGATTCGTATGCCCGATGCGTCAATTCCAAAATCCGTGGGGCATCTGTAAGCGTGGCTAATCTGATCACCTCTGCCATTGGGGGTCTTCCTTTCCTCTATAATTAATTAAACATATAAAAATAATCGGATTTATAAGCGCAGTGAGTGTAACTATTTCAGTTTCATTTAAGGCATAAAAAAAGAAACACCCCTCCTGTCTTTGGAATGTTTCCGCTAGTACGGTCAACATAATCGCGTAAATTATGTACTTGAAACAGGCACTCATTAATTTATTCCGATAGAACTAATATAGTTACAGTCATTCAATTTGTCAACTGATTAATTTAACTTCTTACCATTCATATTTAAATTTTGTTATCAAACCCCTTCATAAAATCTCTGAGCAGCGGTATTATCAGCATCAACCAACAAATAATTTAATTATTTTTAAACAATACGAGAAGTTGCCTGCATTCTGGACGGTTTATGCTCATTTTCACTTCCTGAACGCTTAACATCTTTTTCTCACAGCCTTTCATAAGTTCAGCCATTGCGCTTTTAGGGATCAGTAGCATCACGAACATATTGCTTGCTCAAATCGAAGCGGTTGGTTACCAAAAAGAGTAGATTACCTTCTGAGTCATGGGTTTGTACCATGCGCAGAACCGACTTCATTTTTTTCTGCTGCGATCCAATTCGGACATGCCAATCGGCTGAAACCACGCTGTCATCTGGGATCACGAGTTCCTTCAGCGGCTCAATATGCGTATTGCTTTTCAAACGAGTGACGAACCAAATTCCGTTTCGGCAGTAGCGATCAAGGGCCGCGTAGTCGATATAACCGCGGTCAAACTCATAGGTAACTCCCGGTTCATGAACAAGCTCATCCAACTGAGTGCGGTCATTTTTCTTCGCTACGGTCACAGTCGCCTTCTCCGGGATCACATCCTGTTCACTGAGAAAGCAAAGACGCATATGAATTTTAATACCGGCCTTTGTCTTGCGGAACTCCGCCCACTTGAATTTTTGCAGACACAACGTCACCGTAGTCGAGTCGATGATTTTGATCTTGTAACGGTGGGCAGACGTACCTCGGCGTGACAACGCAAGTTTAGCCAGTTGTTCGAATACCTGTCGCAATATCTCTGGATCAACCTGCTTATGTTTGCGGCTGAGCTGAGCAGCCGAAATAGAGGTCAGACCAAGCTCACGCTGCAAGTCTTCACATAAGAGATCGTCAGCGATATGACGCAAGCCTTCGCGTCCTTGCAACTGCTTTTGCAGATATGACAGAAATAATTGAAGATTCAGGAAACATTAATGCAACGCTAGTGCTTTACGGTAATAAATACTAACACTTTGTGCAATGAGTACTGGAAAAAGACCGATTAAAGCTGCTGGAAAACCTGCAGGCATGAGCAGGGCCGATACAAAAATTAACAGTCCTTGTATGAGAAAGTATACCCATGGTCGATCTTTAACGAGACTATGACTGTTCCAATGAAAAACGGCATGCAGCGAAATCACTACTAAAAATATTAAACTCTGCACTAAACGCGGATCTAGCATATTCTGCAAAATAATGGTTGCTGCATTAACAAGCCCCACCCATAATAAAATAGGGGCCCTTGATATGCTTAGCTCATATATCCTGTTTCTTTCCATCTCCCCACCTCTTTATGTACCATTATATACGCAAATCCAAAAATATAAATGTACGTTGGTACATGCCCGTTCGTACAAGGAGATAACGACTTCCAACGTTTACTGCTATTAAATATAAGCAGGATACTTTACCTGTTTGTGATTAATGTTAAAATGTGTCACGAAATCCTCTTCGCTAGTAAGTGCCATTCCTAGCTAGCTTAGTGGCATCCTTTTAGAAAAAGCATCCATTCGGATAATTTTATCGATTATGAAATGGAGAATCAGCCATGAGACCAAGCCCGTTTCTCGAAGGACGTAACCTTTTCGTTTCTCATACTCCAATCATAGTGACTTTTAGCAGAGAAACACCTTTTTAATTCAGCATCAGCATGACTTTGTGGAGATCGCATATGTAGCGGAAGGCGAAGGTATTCATTTCATCGAAAACAAGAAATTTCTAGTTTCACGAGGCGATGTGTTTATCATACCCAGGGAGTAGCACATGTGTTTCAGCCCTTTGATTTATTAGGCCAACATCCGTTTAAGGTGTGGAATTGCATCTATAAACCCTTCCGGAAATTAGCGAATATCAATATCCAATCCATACGACGTTGCAGTATATGGTATCCCATTTCAACAAACCTTTATCGGCGAGCGAAATCAGTCATCAAGCAGCTTTGAGTCTTCGGTATTTCCAGCGTCTATTCAAGCAAATAACGGGAGCATCCTTTATCAAGATGCTGCAACATATTCGAATACTGTACAGCGTATGGCTGCTGCAACACACTGACCGAAGCATACAATCAATCGGACAGGAGGTCGGCATTAGCGACATGAAACACTTTTATTATTTATTTCAAAAACGTTTGGGCATGACGCCCGCAGCATTTCGAATACAACATGATATTCCATTTGCCAACACATTTTTTGATGAATTATCCGTTTGGCATGAATGACTATAGATGTATTCCTTCCTTTTGTTTAAGGTTACGATGAGAGCATCAAAAAAATGAAAGCGAGGCTGGAATATGTATACGCATCATAAGCAATCGCTGGACCATTTCGTAGAAACGCTGAAATCTGATCCCCACCTATTAGCCGTCATAACGGCTGGCTCCATCGCCAAAGGTACGGCCAAGGCAACATCCGATATCGACGTTTATTTGCTTGTAACAGATCAAGAATTTGAAGAGCGGAAGAAAACCAATGCATTGTCTTACACCACTCATGAATTTTGCAAATATGAAGATGGCTATATAGATGTCAAAATCATCAATATGCGGTTTCTGGAGCTGGCAGCCGAGAAAGGCAGCGAGCCGACTCGCGCTTCGTTTACAGGTTCGCAGGCTTACTACTCCATCGTTCCAGGGTTAAATGAACTGCTAACCAAAATATCAGTATATCCTGAGCAGAATAGAAACCAAAACATTAAAGATTTTCAGGCACAGGTGATGCTTTACGGTTATTATTTTGCAGGGGAAGCCGTCAAAAAGAATAACCCGTACCTACTGTCACATGCCGTCAGCAATCTGGTCTTATTCGGAAGCCGAATCATCTTAGCGCACAATCGGATATTGTTTCCTTGCCACAAGTCCATGATGGCTGAAGTCGAAAAAGCGCCAGATAAACCGGATACCTTTCTTGAGCTTTGCCATGAGCTGCTGTTAAATCCGACCCATGAAAAATGCATGGAATTAACGGAGGTCATACTAGGTTTTCTAGACTTGGAATTATCGTCTGAGCAGGCGGTCACTCTATTTATTCAGAACAATGAATGGAACTGGGTGGATCAATCCCCTCCTTTGCAAGACAGATAGCTAGCTAGATAAATCAAAAAACAGCCTCTGCCGCTGAAGCTTCAACGGTTCAGAGGCTGTTGCTGTTGCTGTTACTATTGCTATTGCTATTGCTATTTCAGTTCTATGGTTCAGTAAAACCGCGATCATATTGCTTGATCAACTATAGCCATGCTAGTATATCAGTTAATGGAATGCTATAAAATATACATATTGAAGTAAATAGAACATTCCATATTTTTAACGCAAATACAACTAGAGGTGAAACAGATGCTCAAAGTTAACCGTGACGACGAACGCCCCATTTGGCAGCAGCTGCTTGACCAAGCGATCCATAATATTACAACCGGAAAATGGCCTCCAGGCGAATTGCTGCTGCCTTCTCGCGAACTCGCGCTACTCATCGGTGTCTCTCGCTCAACTATACAGATTGTTTATGAGGAATTATTCAGTCGTGGGTACACGGTTACTTCCCGGCGCGGCGGAACAAGGGTAAGTGACTGGACCCACAAGACCCGTTTTATGGAGGATGTTGCAACTCAAGGACCCGTTACCCCTGAGCTGCCTTTATTAAACGATGCAGTCAGCCAGTTGCAAAACTGGTTCAGAGGAAAAGAAAATAGAAATGTGGAAATTGATTTCAGCCCACACGAGCCTTATTTGGATCAACATTTTCAAACAAACTGGAGACACTCGTTTTTACAAGCCTCCAAAGAAACAGACCTGACCAGCTGGGCTTACGGCAACCCCTATGGTTTCGTGCCGCTGCGAGAGCAGATTCAACGTTATTTGTCACTGGAGCGAGGCGTCCACGTTCATATCGATCAAATTATATTAACTTCGGGCGCACAGCATAGTCTGGATTTAATCGCCCAAGCCCTATTAAATGAAGGAGAAACCGTTTGCGTTGAAGATCCCGGCTTCCCCGCTTCATGGATGGCGATGAAATATCGGCGGATGAATGTTGTTCCCGTCCCTGTCGACGATTACGGGCTACAAATTGACCGCATTCCTCCTCAATCAAAGCTTGTTTATGTTACGCCTTCACATCAGTGTGCAGCTGGAGTAATCATGTCGGAGCCCCGCAGACAGCAATTGCTGCATATGGCGGCTCAACATCAATTTTGGATTGTGGAGGACGACTACGATAGCGAGTTCCGATATCGTGGCGACCCACTCCCAACCTTGTTTAGCCAGCAGCCTCAAAACACGCTGTATATGATGAGTTTTTCCAAAATGGTCGCTCCTGGCATTCGTATATCAGCGATCGTTGGTCCAACAGAGGCCATTCGCCAGCTTGCCCATGTCCATGAATTAACCTATCGCCATCTTCCCATTATGGAGCAATTGACGCTTGCTCATTTTATCGAGCACGGGCATTTCATGCGCCATATGAGAAGAGTCAGAAATGTATATCGGCGCAGACACGAAGCCATGACGAAGGCTATCATCGCGACCGGCCTAAGCGAACGTTTTAAACTTAGCGGTGTAGAAACAGGATTGCACATGCTTCTTGAAGCTGAAAACTCGTTTAATGAAGAATCTGCAACGAACCAAGCGCTCGAAAGAGGCATCCGTGTTTATCCACTTAGCAAGTATTGTTTGGAAAGCGATCGAAAAGGATGGGTGCTAGGCTTTGCTAAAGTAGATGAGTCCGCAATAGCAGCAGGCATTTATCGTCTTGCGGAGATGCTTTTGTAATTTAAGCATCTCCGGCTAAGCTTTAGTATACCATCTCTTTTTAGCCCATTTGTACCTGTGTTCATTTTTATGCCGCTTATTATTTTTGTTCAGCTTGTTGTATTCCACTCGTCCTATATGGTTTGTGGCGAAATTGTCCGTGTATCAATATATGCGCAGCCAAACCTGCAACCAGACCCCAGAATGCACCGCCAACACCAAGTAAAGTAACATTTGCAGCCGTTGCTAAAAAAGTAATCAGTGCTGTCTCACGACCCTTGGGCTCAGTTAAAGCGCCCGCAAGGCTGCTGCCAATTGTCCCAAGCAATGCGAGCCCCGCTAACGTCGCGATGAAGGTAGCTGGAAGAATCAGAAACAGAGCTGCCAACGTCACACCAAATATGCCAACAACCATGTAAAAAATGCCGCAGGCAATACCCGCAATGTAACGTTTTGTTGAATCCTCATGCGCATCTTTACCTGTACAAATCGCCGCTGTAATGGCTGCTACATTGAATGCATGCGAGCCAAATGGCGCTGCAAAGAGTGAGCCCAAACCCGTTACGATCAAAATTGGATTCGCACTCGTCTTAAACCCATCATTTCGCAAGACTAGCATCCCAGGAATATATTGTCCCGTCAATGTAATAATGAACAACGGCAAGGCAACACCCAATAACGCATGAAACGAAAACTCAGGAACAATGAATACCGGCGACGCGATAGCTAATTTGATCGTGCTGAAATCTACTTTTCCCAAGCTGATTAAATAAATAAGCCCCATTACTAAAATACCGACAATTGCATAACGGGACGTATACCTTCTTAATAGTACATAAGCAGCAAACAAGACAATGACCAGCAGAGGATCAACTTTCGCTCCTCCAAAGGCTGAAATACCAAACTGCAGTAAAATGCCTGCCAGCAGACCAGAAGCAATACCTGGAGGAATCATCCTGACGAACCTTTCGAACATTCCCGATATGCCTAAAACAATAAATCCTAAAGCAGAGATGATATAAGCGCCAATTGCTTCCTCATAGGGGGTTATCGCTAATACAGAAACCAGAAAAGCTACACCTGGTGTTGACCAAGCTGTAATAATCGGTTCACGGTATCGATAGCTTAGCCATATACCCGTTATCCCCACACCAACGGAAATCGACAATATCCATGAAGCGGTCATTTCGGGACTCAGACCCGCCACTTTTGCCGCCTGAAACACGAGAATAAATGTCCCACCGTAGTTGACAATGACAGATATTAAAGCAGCTATAATGGGCGATATCCAATCACGGCCATGCAGTGAAGATGATGTAGTGTTCATTTGCACTCTCTTCAACATTTTTAACAACCTCTTTTTTCTTATTTGTACATTTTTTCTTCCTCGATCGGATTTGCTTTCGCCGTTATATGATAAGGATCGACCCGGTATACTTGAACAGGGGAATTGAATATAGCAGACCTATATTTGTCTACATGCTGCTTGGACAACGGACGGTTATAGTAACCAGGTACATATTTTTGAAGCATTTCCTGCAGCATATATGTAGCTTCGTCCAGATCATCTATAAGCTCGGCCTTTCCGAAAATCATAACACTCATATATGCCGTGTCCGTCTTAGCTGGTACGGGATCGGTAATAGTTCCATATTCTTCGCAAACCGTAAAACAGACCTCTGCATTCACACTCATGACCTGATTGCGCCTCCCGCCTGTGGCTCCATGAAAATAAAGATTCCCCTTTGCCCAAACAAAATTAAGCGGAACAACATATGGCAGTTGACCATCAACCATACCAAGATGGCCAATTCTCGCTTTATTCAGGAAAGCTTCAATTTTGTCACTGTCCAACACTTCTCTTATCTTGTAACGAACTCCATCCATTCTCAACCACTCCTCAAATACTGAATTTTCGTTAGTATATCAGTCATTGGAATGAATAAGTACATCCAAAAGCATAGTAATTGAGCAATCCATATTTTTAACAAAGCAGATCCTTTTTGAAAAATCATCTAATGGACGGTATAGCCGATGTGGGAAAGGCTCGCCAGGCTTATAGAGTGGACAAACAAATGCCCAGCGTTCTACTTCGAAGTAGAATGTTGGACATTTGTGAGCAAAAACTTTTTATTCGATGCAACCAACGATCTTGCAATAATTTAGTTGTATAAACTCGATTAACTGATGGGCTCCAGCCGTGAAATGAGCATCTTTTCTGAGACGTTTTGCTCTATTATGGATATCCCCTGAACCTTGACGTTGACATTGCTGACGGATAAACCGGTTAATTTCTCAACCGTTTCTCTCACATTATGCTGCAATTCCCTACAAACATCATGCATTTTGACACCGTAATGAATAACAATCTTTAAGTTAATCTCTAATTTTGCTTCGACTGTTTTAAGCTCAATTCCGCTCTGAAGGCTTTTCCCGCTTAACTTATTGGTAATTCCTTCAATGATTCCTGTCGACATAGAAGCAATACCGCTGGTGGTGCTTGCTGCCATACCGACAATTTTAGAAACGGCATTATAGGAAATCTTAATGGTTCCCATAAGATTTTGGATCAACATTTTGCTTCCTCCTATCCACTCATTAGAGAGAGAATGATGTTTTAATTTTAGCAGCTCTTTTTATGCTCTATTTTATGACTTATTGACTTTGAAGCCATTGAAGAAAGTATCAACAACCAGTGCCGCAGCGGAATTTTTAGCGAGATTGCCCTCCTGAACCTGCTGCCATGTCAGGAATAGCAGCGAATAAAGTACATTTATTATCCACTCCTTGCTGACCCCTTGCTGGAAATAACCTTTTTGTTGTAAAAGCTCGATCACGTGCAATATGGGTTCTCTCAGCTTCTTATCGGCTTCTTCTATTTCCTTGTTGTAATGCAATGAAGTATCGTGATCGAGAAAATAAATTTTGTCTCCTAAAGGAATCAGAGCTTCGATCAGCTCCGGAATATAGCTTTCACAGTTCTCCTCTTTTATAGGAATTTGGCTTAAGGTTTCAGTTACAACGTCGATAGCTCGAAATCCTAAATGTACCATCAATTGCTCTCTGCTCTCAACATAACGATGCAAGGTTGCAATCCCAATTCCAATCCCTTCCGCAATCTCACCCATTGAAGCATTGGGCTTCTCAACAAGCAGCGATGTAGCCATATCCAAAATCGAATTAAGTCTTAATTGCTTTATTGCCGACATCTCTTTTTTCATCATGATCTCCTCCTTATTCAGACGTTACAATAGCTAGTTATGCTTCTGATCATACATGCCGGAACTATTTTTGAACCAGTTGAACATATGTGACACACATACTTTAAGCACGGCGTATCCCGGAACCGCAAGCAGGATACCTACCACACCAAACAGGTTGCCTGAGGTCAGAATGACGAAAATAATCGTAATCGGATGGATCTTGAGCGTTTTGCCCATAATCTGTGGCGAGATGAATTTACCCTCGATTAGCTGCACGATCGTCCAAACTACTACCATCTTAAGCAGCAACACCGGAGAAGTAACCAGAGCCACGATCAGTGCAGGCGTAATCGCAATTGCAGGACCCAAATACGGTACAACGCTGGTGAACGCTGCGATAACCGCGAGAATAAGCGCATAATCCAGACCAATAATCTTATAGCCTATATATAGGAGAATGCCGATGCAAAAGCTAATGATAATCTGTCCACGAATGAACGAACTGATCTGGTGGCTGATATCTTCCAGCACATGCATGGCACCTGTACGACTCTTAGTTGGCAGAAAAGACATTATTTTTTGCGGAAGCTTTTTGCCGTCTTTCAACAAATAAAACAGAATAAATGGAACCGTTACAATGGACAGCACTGTCTCGGTGAAAGCTCCGAGGAACTCGCCCACTTTATTCCATGCAGAGTTCAGCATTTCAGTAGCTTTCTGCGAAATGGTACTCCACCAATCCTGTGAATTAAGATGAAAGGTTTCCTGGACTTGACTGAACAGCTGGCTGCCCGCCAGTTTCTCAAACTGCTTGCTTACATCCTCACTGTACATCGGTAAATTATCAATGAGTCCCGTAATCTGGTCGCGCAGTACCGGAATGACTGCCAGCACCACCACAGTCAAGATCCCCCCGGTGGCAAGATATAGAATCAGAATGGACCAGCCCCGCTTGATTTTCCACCTTTCCATTAAATCCACAATCGGATTCAGCAGATAATAGAGGATACTCGACAGGATAATCGGCAGCACGATCGTCTTGATCAGTACAGCGAGCGGATGCAGGACAAATGATACCTTGGTGAGAACCATCACATTCAGCCCAACCAGCAGCAGGATTAGCAGAAAGAGGACAAATTTATTGTTTAGAAAAAATCGCTTAAACCGATCCTGCCAAACTTTTGGGTGTTCCATATTTGTGTCTTCCTCTCCAATGTATCCTTAGTCTATCGTTTCATCATTAAAGTCTCTTGTATAAGCCAAATGGACTTATATAGAGTGGCTTGGCGCAGCGTTTGAAGATGTCCCCACAAGTCATTTAGTTTAATTTATTTAGAATCACCAGTAGCTCGCTGCGTTCCTGGTAAAGTGTTGAGAAGAACAACTCCACCTATAATGAAAAGGAGTCCCAATCCCGTAAGCCATCCAAATGGTTCATTCCATATGAACACACCGAGTAGTGCAGTTAATGCTGTTCCAACGCCAGCCCAAATGGCATAAACTAAACTTAAGGACAATGTTCTCAAACAAAGGGATAAGAACAAAAAGGCTGACCCCATTCCAATAATCAAACCGATTACGGGTAATACATTAGTAAAACCATCCGATGCCTTAAGCATTGAGGCGCCAAAAACTTCACCAATTATTGCTATACATAAATATACATAACCTTTTTTCATGTATTTACCTCCCCGTATTTAATTAATCAGTGGCAAGCTTCATTAAAACAACACCAACAATGATAAACGTTAGTCCAGCAATTTTTGGCAAGCTAACCGACTCTTTATACATGACTATTCCAATCAATGAAGTAAGCGCAGTACCCGCCCCAGCCCAAATGGAATATGCCGTACCTAACGGTATGGTTTCTAACGATAAAGCAAGACCAAAAAATGCTAATCCCAACCCTACGATTACCCCGATCGTTGGATATAGCCTTTTAAAGCCATCTGATAATTTCAACATCGAGCTGCCAAAAACTTCAGCCACAATAGCCAATGCAAGGATTAAATATGAATTCAAAATTATCGCCTCCTAAGTATTCACTGTTTCAATCTATAACTGATTGCCAGACTATGCGACCCACTATGCGAACAAATCGCACAGCCCCCTTCAATCAAGGTCTGGGCAATGATCATGTAATCCTGCTCCATACGATCAATCTGGGCCAATAGGTCTTGAACGAGCTTTTTTAATACTCTTTCCTTACTTGTTAATGAAAAAAGTGATAGATAAATGTATCATTAGATTTAACAATAGATCATTTAGAGGCCGTAGTCAATTCGATATTATTCCTTACTGTTGAGGGTAGATTTTCAATTCAGATAACCACCATTCGCTAGAACTTAGATCACACTGTATTGTTCAACATAGCTCCAAAATAAAAGGCCCCCTCTTCCCACTTGGCAGCGGAAATAGGAGGCCTAATTAGAGCATTAATTTAAGGGTTTGTTCAGCTCGAATAGATTTATAGTCAAGCGGATTGCGAAACTAGCTAGGGGTCGGACTTCTTTTTTTGTCTAAATTGATCATTTACAGGCTCTATGAAAATTTCATGAAATCCTCTGCAGAAATCAGTTCTCTGATGAACTTCGTGGCCACTTGTATCACTTGATCGATTACGGTAGGTATCCCTTAGTGGTATTTACTTGCCATTTTCTTGCGAAATATAGGCTGAGGGTGGTATTCCCAAAAAAAGCGACAAAGAAAAACTATGATCAAACGTTTATGAGACAAGTGGGTAAGATAATTCAAGAAGAGGGAAAAAGCTCGCTGTGTTAAAATCCATGATTAAAATCTAAACTTCTCATGCTTATTTTTTCTTAGGCATGGATTTTATAAATACAATTAAGCCTCCAATACACATTCCAACTATAGCCCAACCTGCGATAAAAAATATCGAATTCATTGTATAAGCCTCCTCTTGTTGTTGCACAAATAAAATCAGACTTTCAAACACAAAATGCAACATTAATAAATTGAAATATAAAGCTCCTGACAGAGGTTTTAGATCCAAAGCAGAAGCACATCAATATCGTTAACAAAACCAACCTATACATCTAGCATTATTTATCCCAATTGTATCATGTACCTCAATGTTTATGCTAATCCATATGATCTAGTGGATCGTCTACACTTAGTTGGACAATAAAAATGAGGGCTTGTAAAATAAACCTATCATACTAAGGAGCGGATCTCTACAATGCCGAATCAACGACGTACGTTTACAGCAGAGTTCAAGAAACAAATGGTGCTACTATATGAAAACGGAAAATCCAGAGCAGATTTGGTGGAGGAATATGGTCTCACCAGATCGGCTTTGGATCGCTGGATTAAACAAGGCCAAACAACAGGCTCTTTCTCAGAGAAGGACAATCGCTCGCCAGAAGAAAAGGAGTTACTTACTTTACGCAAAGAAGTTCAACGCCTCAAAATGGAAAACGATATTTTAAAGCAAGCGGCGCTGATCATGGGACGAAAGTAGCTATCATCCAGAAAAACCGTGATAAATACTCGGTATCAGCAAGGTGTAACGTCCTGCAAATCGCAAGAAGCACGTTTTACTATGAAGCAAGCGAACAGTCGCTAGAAGACGAAGTGACCACAGTCATTGTGGACATTTTTCAGAAAAATCGAAAAGCATACGGCACCCGAAAGATCAAAGCTAAGCTTCATGAGCGAGGACTCGTGGTTTCCAGGCGCCGAATTGGTCGGATTATGAACGAACAGGGGCTGGTTTCGACATACACGGTGGCACAGTATAAGCCCCATAAAACCGCTTGTAATGAAGCGGCTACCTCCAATACACTGAACCGCGACCATAGTGCTGGTCCTCATAAGGACGCAGCGCTGGTTTCCCGCGCCTTTGCGACCGTGAAAGGTGATCTGCGTCGGATTCAGTGGTTTCATACTGACCGTAGCAGCGAGTTTAAAAACCAAAAGATGGATGAGCTTTTAAAGACGTTTGAAATTGGACGATCGCTGAGTGCGAAAGGTTGCCCCTATGACAACGCTGTGGCCGAAGCCACCTATAAAATCATGAAAACGGAGTTCGTGAATCAGATGAACTTTCAGAGTCTTTGTCACTTGGAGCTGGAGCTATACGATTATGTTCATTGGTTCAATCAACATCGTATTCATGGAACTTTAGGCTATATGACGCCTGTTTAGTATCGCCTTACAGCCCTTAAAAAAGTTGTTTGATTTACTGTTGACAATCCATTATCCAGTTTATCTACAGAAGATGACGGTAAATTTACTGCCCTTACCTTGCTCGCTGTGAACGATAATATTGCCTTGGCAAAGTTCTACTATGCGTTTTACCAAAGGAAGTCCCAGTCCATACCCTTTTTTGGAATGAGATGCATCCCCCTGAAAAAACTTATCAAAAAGATGGGCTTTCGTATGTTCATCCATGCCAACCCCATAATCCTGGATACTAAAATGAATCTCTTCATTAACAAGGGCAAGGGTGATTTCAATAAAACCAGCTTTGTGGGAAAATTTAATTGCATTATCCACCAGATTGATCCAAATCTGCTGTAGCATTTCTTCATTACTGCTATAAATTACTTTATCCAAATCCAGATTTATGGTGATGTCTTTGTCTGACCACTTGGGCTCCAATAAAATGATGCTCCTTCTGATCTGTTCATCCAGCCTAAACGGGACTTTATCCATCATAATCTCTAGATTCTCGTATTTTGCCAAAGTAAGAACATTGCTGGAAAGCATGGCTAAACGCTCGGATTCCTTAATGATAATGTCCAGATAATCTTGCCTTTCTTCCTCAGATAGCGAATTCTCTTTAAGAATTTTGGCAAAACCGCGAACCGAGACAATAGGTGTTTTGAATTCATGCGAAAAGTTGTTGATAAAATCACTTCGCAGCGTTTCAATACCTGAAAGCTCATTAGTCATTTTGTTGAAACTCTCCGACAATTCTTCCAATTCTCCGATACCCTTCAAATTTACCTTTACACTAAAATCGCCATCCGCAACCCTATGGATCGAATCAATGACCTTTCGTATGGGATTCAATGCTTTTTTGCTGAGAAAGGCAGTAAGTGCGGTTCCTATTAAAACACATAAGCCAAAGAGAAACAAAATCGAGAGCAGACGTTCGCCGAATCCTTGACTCGGGGAAGGCGTAAGTGAAATAACACCGATATACTGCAGCAGAATAGTACAGCCGAACAGCAGGAGAAATGTCGCCACCAGCACACCGAAAACAAACAATACCAAAGTTATCGCTAGACTTATTCTCTTATGAAAAAATTCTTTCATTTGGTATGCAGCACCGCCTTATAGCCTAGTCCTCTAATCACAATAATCTCAAACTCTGGCCAATCTCGAAAACGGTTGCGTAAGCGATTGACATGAACAGTCAGTGTGTGATCATCCGTTTCGGAATCCATCCCCCAGATTTCATCCATAAGCTGCAGTCGGGTAAAGATCAGGTTTGGATAAGAAAGTAACTTAAATAACAAATAAAATTCCTTGGTGGGAAGAAGGTTAACTTCATCTTCGCGTGTTGCCGTCAGCGTATCATAATCCAGTACAACTTTCCCGATGGTCAGCTTGTGTTCGTTAGCAATCCTTGCTCTCCGCAGAAGAGCTCTGATCCGGAGTACAAGCTCTTCTTCATCTACAGGTTTTGTCATATAATCATCCGTACCAGCAAGAAATCCCTGTCTTTTATCTTTCGGCTCCTGTTTGGCTGTAACCATCAGGATCGGCAAATGCTCCGACAATACCCGAAGCTGTCGTGTCAATTCATAGCCGTCCATATTGGGCATCATTAAATCAAGGACTACTAAATCTATATGCTGGTATTCGATAATCTCAAGCGCTGTTATCCCGTCCTCTGCCCAATATGTTTTAAAGCCTCTCGTTTGTAAGACCACACACATCAACTTCCTGGTACTTTCGTCATCTTCAACTACTAATATATTTAACATTTAAAGAATCTCCTTCTCTCATCAATAAGATGTCTCATTTTACCGTCGAAAAGTAAATTGAAAATAAACCTATTCGTTGAGTTTCAGGTACAACTAGAAAACAAGGGAGTGATCTCTGACGTGCAGAATAAAAATCTAATAAAAGGAATAAAGTTCTAAAGATTATGGGCACTGTTCTATTAACGTTAGCCTTAATATTTAGCGGCATGTTTTTATATGTACGTTCGCATCCATGAATTATTATTGGCTTCATTCGAGATGCGTTATACAAAGGGAATCCGATTAATTCCTTTGAACCTTATAATCCACCGGAAAGAAAATACGGATATCACAATTAAAAGACCGACGATAGTTTACTTCCATGGTGGAGGATATTTCGTTGGAGACAAGGTAATGGGAGATCTATGGCAGTAACTGATGATGCCCCTATAAAGACTGACGAACTTAACTTTGCTACAAGAGTAATAATCCGTCAATACCTAGGTATTGGTACTAATGAATTCAAAACAGCAAAATTGCAGATCAATATAATGCTATATTACATGTAACTGGCGATTATCCACCATCATTTATTACTGCTGCCAATGGCGATGGGTTTCCTACAGATATGAAAGCCTTGTCCGATAAGCTTACGTCATATTTTTCAGTTGAAGAACAGGCACTCCGCTTGTAGCATAAGAGTATGGACCCTATGAACTTGTAGCCGGCCACTACTGCAATACGATCCTTCTAATTCTGGAATGGCGCTTTTTAAAAGAGAACGACTTCTCCAAAGCGCAAGCTTTGCAATATTTAAATATTTTGCTGGGTGTTTTGAATATCGGCGAGAAAAAAGAACCTGAATCTTAAATAAAAAAACTACTGACTGGTTTTTCTGGATAACACGAATGCGAACGCCTCTCCAGCGTTTGCCGCAAGCGACAGCCTTTCAGTGCCAGGATCAACCTTCACAAATTAGGTCTGCTATACTGCATTGTTTATGGATGCAACATTATTTATATTTCTTTCAGCATATTTTTGTAATATGATCTTATTTATACATTACATCTTAAAGCCAACTTTAAGATTAAGAGAGGACAAACCCTATGTTTAGCATAAATGAAATCGTAAAAATAACAGGACTCCCCGCTTCAACTCTACGTTATTATGAAGAGGTAGGAATTCTACCCGTTGTAAACCGGAATTCCGGTGGAAGAAGAGAATACTCCGAGGAGATTTTGGAGTGGCTGGAATTAATTATTGCCCTGAAGAATACAGGCATGACAATAGAGGAGATCAAAGCGTATACAGACCTTATCTTGCAAGGGGATGAGACACTGGATGCGAGAAAGGATTTTTTATCAGCGCACAAAATGAAAGTTGAAAAGTCAGTACTGCAAACCCAACTACATTTGGAAAAAATAATACGCAAAATTGCAATTTACGATATATTAATGTACAAACAGACATCAGACAAAAAAACCTTACTCTAACGTGTGATTTGACTTCAAGCTTACTTTAAGTAGTAAACTATGATGTATAACTACTTAGAGGAGTGATTATATTGTCTCTGCAGGAAAAAGTTTGGATTATCACTGGATGCTCTACCGGTTTTGGGCGTCACATCGCGAAGCATGCGATTAATGCAGGTTACAAGGTTGTAGTCACTGCACGCAATCTTGAAGCGATCCGGGATATTACAGAAAGCCATGAAGAAAATACGCTTACTTTGCCGTTAGATGTAACAAACAAAGATCAGATTAACAGCGTGGTTTCTAAAACAATTGAAAAATTTGGCCATATTGATGTATTAGTAAACAATGCCGGCATTGGTTATTTTGCTTCCGTTGAAGAAAGTATCGAAGAAGAAACACGGAAGATGTTTGAAATCAACTTCTGGGGTCTTATGCATATGACCAATGCCGTCCTACCGTATATGCGAAACCGGAAGTCCGGCCATATAATTAATTTCTCTTCCATCGGCGGCTTAGTCTCTTTCCCTACACTTGGTTACTATCACGCTACGAAATATGCCCTTGAGGGTATTTCTGAGAGTCTTGCTCAAGAAGTAGCGTCATTCAATATTCATGTAACATTGATTGAACCCGGCTCCTTCCGCACTGATTGGGGCGGTCGTTCTTCAGTAAAAACCGAGACACTAATTTCTGATTATAGTGAATCCTCAGTAGGCCAAATGTTGAACTTTTTACAGCAAGGAGGCGGGCAAGAAGCGGGTGATCCTGCAAAGGCTGCAGAAGCAGTTATCATGGTCGCTCAAGCCGATAAACCACCGCTTCGTCTACTTCTTGGTGAAGGAGCCTATCTGGGTGCCACAACTAAATTTACAAACTTACTTGCAAGTATAGAAGAATGGAAAGAGACAACACTCAACGCTGATTTTAAAAACTAATCATCTGTTATCTCAATTTAAAGTGTTGTCTGACTACTATAGTTGGACAACACTTTTTAATTGCTCATCCGTAATAGGAGCGGAGCAAAGGTTGAAGTGCTAAAGGGAACCAGGGTACCCCACCGTCATCCCCTTATGTTCGACAGGTACTCCCCCACTTCTTATAGCATCTCTCACCCGTTTAATTACAGAGGATGCCTGTAAGTGTTTACATAGAGGGATGCTGAATCCTCATTTAAATAAATTAATAAAACAAAAAAACAGCTTACCCGTAGATAAGCCGTTTTTGAAATTCCAATGAGAAACGCTTCTGCAATTCAGCTTATCGAATGAGCTACTTCCTCAATAATTTCCTTGCATGTATTAATTTGTTTGATCCCTCCTGCAGCAGGCGAGATGCTCAACGTCCCATTCACTAAATCACCTTCCAAAATGCCTATTTTGATCCCATCTTTATAATATTTTAAGGCTTCTTCTTTCTTCCCGTTCTTTAGTAGCTCATAAGCTTTTTTTCCTGCTTCAGTTGGAATCGTTCTTTCGTTCGCACCTTCTAATTCCAGAAAATCTTCACTGTTTGCATTTATAATGGCTTGCTTGGCAGTAATGCTCGCAGGGTTCTCCAGTGCAGTAATAAATCTTGTTCCCATGTAGACACCTTCTGCTCCCATCGCAAATACAGCTTTGGCACCTTTCCCATCAACAATTCCTCCCGCTGCGATAACAGGTACGCTAACAACGGATGTAACTTGAGATACTAGAGAGGATGTACTTATATCGTACTGGCTAATGTGCCCTCCTGCTTCTCTTCCCGTAACAATTAAGGCATCGACGCCTAACTGGTCTGCTTCAATCGAACTCTGAACTGTCGGATTAATAGGTCTATACAATATTGTGAAACCATGTTTCTTCAATTTTTCCACTTCACTTCTGATCATTTTAAAACCAATTGCAACGACAGTTTTCACTTGTTCCTCAACTAAGACATCGAATAAAGCATTGGTAAACGGTGAGCTTTCATCTTCGTTATGAGGAAATATATAATTAACTGCAAACGTTTTATTCGTTAGTTGTTTCACTTTTCGGATTTCCGACTTAAGATTTCCAGAGAATTGTTCAAGACTGGAAGCGGGCATATTTTGCCCGGCATTAGGACCTAATACCCCCAAACCGCCGGCATTAGATACAGCCGCGACAAACTCAGCCGATGTCACCCAATTCATAGCTGCTGAGATTACCGGATAGTCAATATTTAATAGCTTAGTGATACGATTATTCATAAAATATTCCCCCTATTTGAGTAAGCTGATTATATTTCATATAATAAAGTTAACTCCCCAAATTTAAAAGTAGGCAATAAAAGTGGAGTTAGTATCATTTAATGTACTATGTACAAGAGAGGGATAAATGATGTGACTAGAATATGCAAAGATGGCTTTCAAAAAGAATTTATAGAAGAATATCCTGTAATTTTTGGTATGGCGTATACACAGCATGTGCTTTCTGGGCGCTGGAAATTTCTTATTCTTTGGTTTTTAAAAACAAAGGAACACCGTTTTGGTGAAATCAAAGCATTGTTAAATGATATTTCACAAGGGTCTCTAACCAAGCAATTACGTGAATTAGAAAAGGATGGTCTGATATACCGTAACGTTTTTCCAGAGGTACCTCCTAGAGTGGAGTATTCACTAACACCAAAAGGGCGTGAGTTCCTCCCCATTCTAGAGATGATGGAGAGCTTTGGATTGAAGTTTGGAAAAACGATCGATTGAAGCCTGACAAGCAATAGTGTGAGAATTAGATAGCTAAAAAGAATGTAGCAAAAGCAAAAGACATCCATAATTGTGGATGTCTTTTGCTTTAAGTTGAATATAAAGCTTTTGATACCTTTAATGTTAAATAATCAATTTTGGGCACAATAAGATTGTCATCCACCAAAAAGAGCTTCTCAGGCTTAAACAACTGTATCTTTTTCAATTTGTAAAAATCATAAAGTACCTGTTCAACCGTCAAATGATTCATTAGTAGATATCTAGTATCTAACATGGTGGCCAGTAATTGATCTTGCAAAATCAAAACTTGCCCATTTAATTCATTGAAAATTCCATTTCTAATTCCTTCATTGTAAAAGTTGAGCAATTGTTTTTCGCGCTCTTGTATGACAATAAACAATTGTTCATATATCTGGGGATACTCGCTGGAAAGATCTCTCTTGTATTCCTCAGTAATAAATGTAGAAAGTGAAACGGATTGCTCAAATAGCTGTTGAAAACGGGCAGCATACAAACTTTCTTCATTTGGCGGATCGAGTATTATCATTTCCTTGAAAAATTCAATAAAAGAATTTGTGACGATTTGGATAATTTCTTCTTTTGTAGAGAAATATTTATACAAAGTCACTCTACTTATATTCATTATTTTCGCAATTTCATCCATTCGTAAAGAATGAAATCCACTTTTATTTATGCACGGTAACAATCTAAAAAGTAATTTGTTCTGGCTTTCACGAAACTTCTCAATATTTTTTTGCTCATCCTTCAAAATGGTCCCCCCCCTTTTTTTCATAGTATAACTGAAGTTTCATGTTTTATAAAGAATACTATCTTTACACTTATTATTAAACTTGTAAACTTTGTTCGTTGGTGATATGATAATCACGATTCCAATAACAGAGGAGTGACCAAAATGAAAACACGCAAATTAGGCAACAGTGAAATTACAGTATCGTCGATTGGTTTAGGACTTATGGGAATGTCTGGTTTATATGGTCAAAGTAATGACGAACAGTCGATACAAACAATTCAGAGAGCAATAGACCTCGGTGTTAATCTCTTAGATACTGCAGATGTTTATGGAAATGGGCATAACGAAGAATTACTCGGACGAGCATTAAAAGGTCGGCGAGAGCAAGCGATTGTTGCTACCAAATTCGCACATGGACCGAACTTCCAAGGAGTTAACGGTCATCCGGACTATGTTAAAAAAGCGGTAGAAGATAGCCTGCTCCGATTAGATATCGACTATATTGATCTTTATTATCAACATCGTGTTGATCCTAACGTACCTATCGAAGAAACAGTTGGAGCGATGGCAGACCTCGTTAAGGAAGGTAAAGTGCGCTATCTTGGCCTATCCGAAGCATCAGCACAAACTATAAGACGTGCTCATGCTGTACATCCTATATCTGCGCTACAAACCGAATATTCCCTTTGGAGTAGAGATGTAGAGGCCGAAATTCTACCTGTTGTCAACGAATTGGGAATCACATTTGTTGCTTATAGTCCTTTAAGTCGTGGATTTATATCCGGAGAACTACGCAAATTTGAGGATCTTGCAGAGGACGATGTCCGTAGATATTTACCACGATTCCAAAAAGAGAATTTCCAAAAGAACGTGGATATCGTTGATGAGATTACAAAGATCGCCAAAGAAAAAGGCAGTACACCATCGCAACTGGCATTGGCATGGTCATTAGCAAAAGGAGCACTTCCAATCCCTGGAACGAGACGAGTTAGTTTTCTAGAGGAAAATGCAGGAGCTTCGGACATTGTGCTAACTCCAGATGACTTAGCGCGTATTGAAGCTGTTAGCCCTCAGTCTGCTGTTCAAGGCGGTAGATACGATGATATCAGCATGAAAGGTTTAAATATTTGAAGGTAAAGTTAGTTTAATGACACCAGCGGCAGTCTAAGACTTTATTATAGAAGTCTTGGTACGCCGCTGTTTCTTTTAATACAACAATCTAAAACTCATTTTTCATTGAACAATTACCGAACTAATAATCGTCACTAAGGTGGACCTGGCTTACAATATCTTGATCATGATTGCCGAATAAGGAACCATACAGAGTCAATCCTCCTACGTTAACAGCCTGCTTATCAACAAAGTAATGGAGCGTCCAGAACGAATCCTGCAGGTTGATATCCGCAAGGGTCACCTCTGCCATACGTTCTTCATGTGCAAGGGCCTGAGTGCGTATAGAGAATTTCATGTTCTGCCGCTTAACGCATTCGCAGATGTTTTGGAGTGACACCAAAGGCTTTTTTAAACATTCGGTCAAAATACCCCACGGTTTCAAATCCGGTCATTTCGGCAACTTCCGAAACGGTATTTCCCGTGGTCAGCAGTAATCCTCTAGCCTTATTCAACCTGAACTGAATGAGATAGTCCACAGGAGAAGTATCCGTCCCTTCCTTAAAGCAGCGCAACGCCTCGCTTTTACTTACCTTTGCAGCAGAGGCAATATCCATAAGGCAGAGTTTCTCCCTATAGTTCTCATAAATGTACTCCAGCATCATTCGCAGCCGTGCCTGAGTGTTCAGAAAACTAGGTGTTTGTGGCAATTCCATGCAGGAGTGTCGATGTAAGTACAAACTGCGCCATAAGGACGCGATACCAATTTGAACGTCAATCTCTTTTGTTTCTTCCCCTGAATTCAATAGATGGAAGACAGTCTGCAAATTT
The DNA here is from genome assembly GCF_059609455.1 of Paenibacillus liaoningensis. NCBI lineage: Bacteria > Bacillati > Bacillota > Bacilli > Caryophanales > Paenibacillaceae > Paenibacillus > Paenibacillus liaoningensis. The sequence continues at coordinate 22,610 of NZ_JCAALU010000027.1, read as the reverse complement.
CGTATGATCTCTTCTTGCCAATGAATACGGCTGCTCAAATATAAGCATGAAATGGAGGAGTACAGAAGGGGGTGTACAAATTTTTGGTAAACCGTCTGATTACCACCCGACACTAACTCCGGTGAAAACACGATGTTAGGCACAATCGCTCTCTTACTAGCTTTATAACCGTGAATAATCCTCGTATTTATGAAAATCCCATCTCCTTCGCTGAGCGGCACAGACTTTTCGCCTATCCAATAGTCCGCATGCCCTTCCTGGATGAAAGCAAATTCCACTTCATCATGCCAGTGGCGGTTAATGCTGTGATTTGAAAACTGTGCGGTATCGTCTACATAATATTCAATCGGAAATTGCCGGGAGCCGTGTGTTGCCATCTCCTTCATTTGTTCGTCCGTGACTACCACAACTCTCCCCCCTTTTTTGGCGATATAGTACTACATTATGAATTAATTATGCAAGAAAAACACTATTTCTCTGTGATATATTTGAACTCGTGTTCAGAGATTTCCCTGGACTCCCGTTTTCGACAACATCGCAGGAGGGTACTATGGCAAGACTTCTATTATTGATTATCTTCATTGCATTTATCAGCTTGGGGATCCCAGATTCACTTTTTGGCACAGCTTGGCCAGCCATTAACCAAGAGTTCGAATTACCGGTTTCGGCAGCAGGATACGTCACATTCGCCATTTCTGGATGTACAATCATTTCGAGTTTGATTAGCGCTAAGGTGATTAACAAGTACGGTACCGGCAAGGTCACTGCAATCAGCGTCATTATGACTGCTGCTGCACTGCTGGGCTTCGCTTATTCATCGAGTCTACTTTGGTTGTGCCTGTTTGCCCTTCCGCTCGGACTGGGTGCTGGAGCTGTAGATTCGGGGCTCAACAACTACGTGGCGCTCCATTATAAAGCCAGCCATATGAATCTTCTGCATTGCTTTTATGGTGTCGGGGTTTCCATCAGTCCTTATCTGATGTCACTTTCGCTTTCTGAACAGAACAACTGGCGGGAAGGTTATTACACGGTTTCTCTGATTCAGGGTGTTATCGCACTCATCGTCTTGCTAACCTTGCCTGTATGGAAGAAAGCTAACCGGAGCCTTCAAGAAGACAGGGGGAATGTATCCAAAACAGTCAGTCTTGCCTATCTGTTTAGGCTACCTTCAGCCAGAGCGGCATGGATGACCTTTATCAGTTCCTGTGCAATCGAGACAACCGCAGGCATCTGGGGAAGCACTTTCCTGGTACATACCAAAGGCTTGTCCGTAGAAAGTGCAGCCAAATACCTCACCTTGTATTATATAGGGATGACAGCAGGAAGACTGCTCTCTGGTCTACTAGCAGATAAGCTATCGAGCTGGAAATTGATCCATATTGGACAAAGCATCCTAGCCGCCGCGCTAATAACACTTATGCTACCCATTCAATCAGAATTCTCTGCTTTAGCCCTCTTCATGGTCGGTTTTGGAATCGCGCCTATTTTCCCCAACCTCACCCATCTGACCCCAGCAAATTTCGGAAAAGACATCTCACAATCGATGATGGGGGCCCAGATGGCTGCCTCCTATGTGGGGATTACAATAATGCCACCACTGTTTGGTTTGCTAGCGCAAAGGCTTGGCATGAATTTATTCCCCTATTATCTGGCGGCTCTATTCGTAATCATGATCTTGTCGATAACAACACTAATAACAAGATTAAAAAAACAAAACCTATATGCTCCCGCCAAAAAGTAAAAAACCCAAGGTATAAATCATTTAGTCGCCAACACAAAACACATTCAAGATGGTTTCTCTAGTTGAAGCATACAAATGAGACGAAGCGGAGAATCCAGCTTCGTCTCATTTCTTTTACAACTTTAAGGGGTTATATAAGCCCTGAATTCTCAAGTACCCTCTGGATAATAGTCGCTACCTCGGCTCTGGTTATAACCGTATCTGCAGCCAGCAACGAAGGACTTCGCCCATTGACAATACCATTATTTAAGCAGAATACTACAGCATCTTTGGCCGAATCCGCTACTCTGCCTGCATCTGTATTGATGAAGTACATGCAGCAATTACTCGTGAAGAGGCGACGGTTATGATTGGGAGAGCTATGGAGAAGATAACCGGCTTTAATCCAAGTTTCTCTGCTGTTACCAAGATGGAACTTTGACGGCCGTATGCTGGCGGTTGTACGTTCCGGACAACAGGCTGGCAACATTGAGGTGATTGCCGAAAGTGAGGGTTTCGAGCCGGTCAGCATTGAGTTACTCTGCCAGTAGCTTCCGGGTTTTAAAATCAATGATCCCGTTTAGCTTTAAACTGTCTAAACAAAAATCTGACGCCGCTCAATGTGTCGGCGTCAGATTTTTGGCTTGTTTTATTAATCAAGTAGAAACGGTACCTTCCTTTAAAAAAGGTGTATTTTACAGCTCTTACATAGTCCTCAGGAAAAGTTGAGACAAGGTCACGAGTTCCGCTTCTGTATCGGATCAAATATTGTAGCCTCCGCCAGGGAGGACTAATACCGCTGCAATTCACCGCTTTATAGCCAGAACTTACTTGACAGACAATCTACTGAATTCCCTCCCACAAAAACTTCAAATTCTCCTTCTTCAATAACATAATTCATACTCATGTCATAGTAGCCCATTGCCTGATAGGGCACTTTAAAGACGACTTCGCTTTCCTCTCCTGCCTGTAATGGAACCTTCTCAAAATCAACTAGCTGCTTTACCGGTCGGACCCGCTTCGCTACGATATCGCGGATATAACACTGGGTAATTTCATTCCCTTCGCGATCTCCGGTATTCCTTACCTTAACGGACACCCTGATCCCTTCCTCTTCTTTACTCACCTGCAGATCAGAATATGCGAATGTCGTATAACTTAAGCCATACCCGAAGGGATAAAGTGGCTCTAGCGGTGTGTCTAGATATTTTGAAGTGAATTTGCTTTTTCCACCTGGTCGGCCCGTATTTATATGTGCATAGTAAACTGGACATTGCCCGCTGGCATATGGGAAGGTAGTGGTTAATTTAGCAGATGGGTTTACTTTCCCGAAAAGTATATTGAGAAGTGCATGACCTGCTTCTACTCCCGGATGCCATGCCTCAATAATTGCAGACACATTCTCCGCTACCCACGGAATCGCTAAGGGTCTTCCGTTAAAAAGAAGCGCAATAACCGGTTTTCCGGTTTTCACTAATTTCTTTACTAAATCTATTTGTTCTTCGGGCAGTTCAATAGCAGCACGGCTGGCTGCCTCTCCGCTCTGATTCTTCACTTCCCCGATCGCGGCCACATAAACATCGCAATCTTCCGGAAAGGTTGCACCTTCAGACATGTAAATATAGTCAATGCCTTGAGCCTTGCAAGCATCGACAAGACTTACACAGTCTTCTCCGTCAGCTTTGATCGCCCAGGCTCCTGTCATTTCTCCTCGGTTATTGGCCAGTTCACCGGCAATTCCCAGCCGTACTCCAGTTTTTAAAGGCAGCAAATTTCCTTCATTTTTCAGCAGAACGATGGATTTCTCGGCCGCTTCTCTTGCCAGGGCACGGTAAGCTGGCTTCAACATTGCAACTTTCTCGCGTTCTTCGGTAGTGCGGTACGGATGTTCAAATAATCCCAATTCAAACTTAACCCGCAATACGTCAGCAACAGCTCTGTCCAGAATTTGTTCATCCACAGCACCGTTACTAATCAGTTCGACTAGCGAATCGCTGTACGCATTCGAGGTCATATCCATATCAAGCCCGGCTTCGATCGCTTGCTTGGCAGCATCTGCAGTATCCACGGCAATTCCATGGGTTACACATTCAGCGATGGCATTCGCATCGCTGATAGTCATACCATCAAATCCCCATTGTTTACGAAGTACATCTGTAAGCAGCCATGAATTCACTGTGCACGGGATTCCGTTAATATCATTAAAAGCAGGCATAACCGCTCTTGCCCCGGCTCTGACACAGGCTTCGAACGGTGGCAGATACTCTTCAAATAATCGCTGGATTGACATATCTACACGGTTGTAATCTTTCCCGGCTTCTGCCGCTCCGTAACCGGCAAAATGTTTAATACAAGCCGCCATGGCATCTTCCTTGGTCAAATCATCCCCCTGGAATCCCTTAACCTTAGCAGCACCATACTTGGAAGACAGCAAAACATCTTCTCCTGCACCTTCACTCACTCGGCCCCATCTGGCATCTCTGGATACATCCACCATTGGAGCAAAAGTCATATGAACGCCACCCGCAGTTGCTTCTTCGGCCGCAATTCTTGCTGTTCTTTCCCAAAGCTCTGGCTCCCATGCACAGCTTTCCGCCAGCGGGATAGGCGTAACAGTGCGGTAACCATGAATGACATCGTATCCAAATAAAAGAGGGATTCCCAAACGGGTTTCCGTTACCGCTATTTTCTGCAAATCATTCGCCGTTTTCGCATCGTTTAGTCCATTGTAAGAACCGATTCTCCCTGCTTTCAAGTCTTCCTCATGAAAGTCCTGTTTCGCAGTACTCATCATATTTTGGAAGTCGGCTTTACTGATTCTCCCGTCGTATACCATGTTAACCAATTCTTCAAAGCTTACGTCAAATGCTCCTACCAAAGAAGGCCCGCACTGTTGCAGTTGACCTACCTTCTCTTCAATAGTCATCTTCGTCAGTAAGGTTTGAATTTCATTTTCATAATTTTTCTTCAATTGGGTTCCTCCGAAAGATGTGAAATATATTAAGCACCTAATGAAAAACGGTAGTCGCCGCTTCCTACGGAAATGCATTGTCCGTCCGGCAAATACACCCTAGCTCTTGTATTTACAGGCACACTGCATTCATAGATCAAACCATTTTTCGTTTTTTTCCACCTGGAACGAATGGTTCCATAAAGGCATTCATAACTGGCTTCGGCGTGTGTTAGCGTGCCGCCAATAATTGGTCGAAGCTCAAACTCCCGATACCCAGGCGCCTCGAACAATGGAGTAATTCCTGCCACCCTACTGAATAAAAAGTCGCAGACAGCACCATAGCTATAATGATTATAAGAACCATGATGCTGATCCATCCCGTCCCAGTTTTCAAGAATGGTCGTGCTGCCGAGCAGGACTGCATGCAGCCAGCTTGGATTCTCAGTTTGCTCTAAAATCCGGAAAGCAATCTCTGAGTATCCGTAATCCACCAGTACATGAAGTAAAAAAGGCGTGGATAGAAAGCCGGTATTCAGACGATAGTTATTATTTTCTATTTCCTTTAGGAGCTGCTCTACAACACTCTCGCGCTTTTCTTCTGAACAGAGATCCATAGCAAGTACCCGAACATAAGCCGCCTGATGGCCTGGTTCGATAACCCCGTCATCTCCGATCAAGTACCTATCATAAACTTTACGGATTTTGTCCGCGATCTTCTTGTATTTCGTACAGTCCTCTTGATTGCCCAAGATCTGCGCCATATGCGCCACATTTTCGGCGGAACGGCACATATAAGCAGTTGCTACGCGTGGATTGCCATGTGTTCTCATCCGCATGATTGCTTCTGCTACAGATTCCCCGGTATCTTCTTTCGTGATAGGCTCCAGCCATTCTCCGAAGTGCATCTTTGTGTCAAAAATATAATCAGCATCTAATTCTCCTTCTTCATAATTTAGATACTGCGATTCCTGCGCATACAGCGGATTATGCTGTTTTGCACAGGCAAGCATATAATCGACCCATTTTCTGGCTGTTTCATATTGATTGACAAGAATTTGTTTGTCACCATAACATAGATAAATCATGTAAGGAATCCATACTGCTGCATCCCCCCAGCCTGCACTGTCTTCTCCAATGCTGCCATTTCCGCTAGGGCCAGCAAGCGCCCATAAAGGATTATCCTTGATGTTACGTTCCAGTTCTACCGGATTGTGAACACTACTGGTAGAAGGGAAGGTGATGCCGACTTTTCCACTCGCATATTGCTCAAGCGATAGATCTTTAAGCCACTTTTCAAAGAAAGAATATACGTTCATAAAATCAGCAGCGGTCCGTACATAAATCTGGGCATCACCAGTCCAGGCATTCCGCTCACGGGTCGGGCAATCCACCGGGACATCCATGAAATTCCCTTTCTGACTCCAGAAGCTATTCAGTACGAGCTTGTTAATTAGCAGGTTGGAGCAAATAAAGCTGCCTGTCTCTTCCATATCGGAATAAACGGCGATTGCCGTAAAGTCTCCTTCGTTGATGTCTTCATTGTAGCCTTCCACAAGAACATACCGGAAACCGAAAATAGAAAATAACGGACAGTATTCCTCTTCAGCATTTCCGGAACAATAATAAATCACTTCCTGGAATTCAGAGGACTGCAGGACGCCATGCTTAATGTTGTCGAGCGAAAAACACCCGTCCTTGAGATCTTCCCCATGGACTAATCTTATTTTCTGGCCCGCTTTGCAGTTTTTCAGCTTCATTTTTACATATCCGGCAATATTTTGGCCAAAATCAAGTACCAGCTGTCCCGCTGCATCCCGGAACGGCTGTGCAGTGAACTGCTCTTTTTCTCTGACCGGGACACTGCTGCTGGCAATTAATCGGACATCTGCATGCTCGGTTGTACAGTGCACGTTCATCCATGAGATGTCATCGAACACGGCCAATTTCCAATCCACAAATTCCTTTCTAGCGTCAAAAATGTCGCCCATGAGCATATCGGAAGCCAGCATGCCCCCCGTAGCGTATTTAAAGCGCTCATCTGTACCTATTACTTCCCTTTCACCGTTTTCATAGGTTAATTCGATCTGTCCAAAATAGTGCAGCTTATAGCCAAAGTTATTCTTAACGGTTCCGCCGGTCATTCCCCGCCACCAGCCATCGCCAAGCATGACCGCCCAGGCATTTGAACCTTCCTTCAGCAGCTTAGTGATGTCGTACGCCTGAATCTGAATTCTGGCATAATAGCTTGTCAGCCCAGGTTTAAATTTATCCTCTGTGCCGGTATACCCATTAATCCAGAATTCATAAAGCCCATGCGCTGTCTGGTAAATACGCGCCTGCTTAAGTCCAGGCTTCACTTTAAATGTTCGTCTTAAATAGGGGGCTGGCTTTCGCGCGTCGATATCGATCTCCAACTCAGGTTCAATCCATTTCGCCTGCCAGTCCGCCGGATGAAGCAATCCCATCTCCAATCGTGCAAATTCACTATGAGCAGTTTCTTGGATACCGGTTTCATCGACTGTTGTCACCGATACCTTCCAGACCACTTGTTGTCTGCTTACCAATTCTGCTCCATCATAGCGGATGAACTGACTTTCACTGCTAGTAACCATTCCGCTATTCCAAATTACCTCTCCGTTAGAATAAGCAATAAGCTGGTAATTGGACTGTATCACTCCAATATTGTCACTTTTCAGTTTCCACGAGAACCGCGGCCGCGGCTCGTCAAGTCCCAATGGATTACAAAGATATTCAGTCCTTAGGTCATATATATGAAGCAAATTAATCTCCGTCCTTTCATCAGCCGTTGTTTTCACGCCACTGAGTTACATGTATATTGATCTTTTCAGATCCTTTATAAATAAAGACCACACGTCCGTTTCCGTAGCATCCATTAGAGCAAGAATAGATAATGCTGCTTTCATTTTTTTCTTCATATGAATCTTGACCTCCCATTCCTGATCAGGCTTGTCCTACTCCTTCACTGCCCCAATCACTATACCTTTCGCAAAGAATTTTTGGAGGAAGGGATAGATCAGCAAGATCGGCAAAGCTCCGATGAAGATTTGGGCAGAATTCAGGGACAATGCATTGAATTTCGCTGCGGCTTCTGCATTCTTGATATCAATATTTGGCATCGATATAGCGGCCTTCAAGAACGTACTCAGCGGGGCGTTTTCCGGCTTCATATAGATTTGACCCGCCAACCATTCATTCCATTCTCCTACCACCGTGAACAGCCCTACTGTTGCCATGACTGGCAGCGACAAGGGTAACATCACTCTCAGATACACTTTCCAGTGCCCGGCACCATCTATAAATGCTGCTTCTTCCAGCTCCTGCGGTAATGCCTTGAAAAAATTCATAATCAGGATGATATTAAATACATTGATCATCGTCGGCAGGATCAGCGCCCATATGGTGTTATACAGACCCATTTTGGTCACCACCAGATACGTCGGAATCATCCCTCCGTTGAAAAGCATGGCTACAATAAAAAATCCGACAAACCACTTGTAGCCCGCAATCCCTTTCATCCCTCCGCCTTTGGACAGTACATAAGCTGCCATACTGGTCACCGTCAGCCCCAACGTTACACTTAACAAGGTCCGTTCCACCGAAATCCAGAGGGAACGAAGCAATTGGGTATCTTCCAGCGCCCTGCTATAGGAGTTCAAATTCAACCCAATCGGCCAAAAGGTTACTTTATTGGCAGATACGGCTGCACTGGAACTTAAGGATACAGACAAAACATGAAGAAACGGCAGGATGCAGATCACGGCCAGCATGACCATGATGATATTGTTGATGAGTTGAAATGTACTGAATTTGGCTGTTGTACGCATAGGTCCACTCCTTAGAAAATCTTGTATCCTGCAACTTTGTAAGCGACCCGATATCCGCCTAGAATCAGGATCAGGCCCACCACGGACTTGAACAATCCGATCGCTGTACCGAAACTGAAATTCCCGCCAATCAAACCGATACGGAACACGAAGGTATCGATGATATCGCCGCTTTCATAGACCAGCGGATTGTACATGTTGAAGATTTGGTCAAAGCCTGCATTGAGCACACCGCCCAGGGAGATCGTCAGCATGACACAGATAGTGGGGATCAGGCTGGGAAGGGTAATATTCAACATTTGTTTCAGCTTGCTCGCTCCGTCAAGCTGAGCAGCTTCATAGAGAGCCGGATTAATGCCAACCAGGGCCGCCAGATAAATGATGGACCCGTAACCGAATTCTTTCCATGCATCCGTAAAAAGTACGATTGGCACAAACCAGTGGTTGCTGCCCAGAAAGAACACGGGCTCGTGACCCAAGGCTTTCAGCAGTTGGTTCACTAAGCCATATTCCGGATTCAACAGCTGAATGAAGATACCCCCGAGCACCACCCAGGAAATGAAGTGAGGCAGAAACACAAAGGTTTGAACCGAGGTGCGCAGAAATTTATTTTTCACCTCATTGATCAGCAGCGCAAACGTAAGGGTACTGAACATGCCAATGGCTAATTTGAGAAACGAAATTTTCAGCGTGTTCCAAATGACCTGCATGCTGTCGGGATATTCAAATAAAAACTTGAATTGGTCTAACCCGACCCAGGGAGATTTGGAAATCCCCAGAGAGGGCTTATAATCCTGAAAGGCCATTAACAGGCCGCTCATGGGTATATAGACAAAGATCGCGGTCAGTACCACAGCGGGCAGGAGCATAAGGTATAATCCCCAGCTACCTTTTTGTCTAGTGAATTTCTTTTTTTTTGCCGGTACAGCAGGTACAGCAGTATTCATGCCCATTGTCTAAATCCTCCCACCTGATTCTTGTAATCTATTTTTATTATAGTGATGGGCATTTCGGCTTGATATAAAGCAATGCAAATACCAATAACGCATTCTAAATATTATAATTATGGAGGCCGGCGTCCAAAAAAAAGAGCGGTCTTGATGCGTGAATCCACATCAAGACCGCTGATCAATAATAGGTTATTTGACGGAATCGTACCATTCATTGACTTCTTTTGTAATGGTATCACCGCCCGAAGACTTCCATTTCTCTACAAATTGATCAAACGCATCCACCGGAGACTGTCCATAGATGATCTTCGAGAATGTCTCCATTTGCATTTTTTGCAGCAGCTCATTTCTGGACGACATGGTTGACGTTACCGGACCCATGTAATGCTCCCTTACGCGCGAGGATTCTTCATCCATGGAAATAAGCATCGCATCGTACACGATTCTTTGTAATGGATTGGTGTCGTCTGCAATCCCAAGAGCTTGCATAAAGGCACGATCTTTCTCTGTGAGTTCTTCTTTCTTTGCCACTTTTAATGTTATTTCCTTCATCTTTGAGGAAACATCCGGCATGCTTCCAAAAATGTAATCGTTCGAATTAATCTTTCCACCGGGAATCTCTTTCTCATCGGTTACAATCTTTCCATCTTTGACAACATATTGGTAGCCCTCCTGAAATCCTTTGAAATATTCAAGCGGATTATCGGATTCGTAGACAGCATACATCGAGTTCATATAATGAAAGTAGGCTTGAAGCGCTTCATCCGAAATATCTTTATTGATCACGGTCCCGCCGGATATCGTAAAATAGGTGTGCAAAGCTGGGCCATTGACCCCATGAGGCAACGGATAGGGTTTGAACATCGCCGTAGGGTTGGTCGCGAGCAGCATGGAACCCGGATATTGGATGAAGAAAGAAGGCGCTGCGACAATCCCAACCTTATTAGATGTGACCGCGGTGACAATTGTATTGGGGTCATGTAACGCAATATCGCTCGCAAAATACCCTTTATCCTTCCACTCTTTCATCTTCATTAAGCCCTGCTTGACCCCCGGTAGAATCGAACCATTTTGAAGCTTGCCGTCTTCTCCTGGATACCATCTTTCCGGCATGGCCCCGTAAAGTCCAAAGATCCAGGCTCCGTCTCCAAGGAGGTTGCCAGTCATCTTATCCTTCATGGCAAAATCCAGGGCAAACGTATCCTTCTGCCCATTACCGTCTGGATCCTGATTGACGAAGGCATCCATGACCGTTTCCAGCTCTTCTATTGTAGTAGGTGCTTTCAACTTGAGCTTGTCCAGCCAGTCCTGACGGATCCATAAAACGTTGTTTGATTGCCCATAATCTGTAGAAGTTCCTGGAATCGCCATCTTTTTGCCGTCTCGAGTGACCGATAACCAGGGATCTTTTATATCGGCTAACGCACTTTTCCAAGTTGGAGAGGCATATTTCTCGAACACTTCTTCCACTTCCATGAACTTGCCCGAATCGATGAGAAGATTGGTGTTAGCGGGACTGCCCGACATTACGATATCTGGCAATTCGTCGTTCGCAGAGAGCATGAGTTTCAATTTCGTATCATACGAACCATCCGTACCGCCGCCTGTCCATAAAGTTTTAATCTGTACGCCAAATTTGTCCTCGGCCCAGCGGGTGAATACATTGTCCGTAACGGATTCCCCTTCTCTATATTTATAGCCCGGATTTTCTCCCTTAACGGTGGTAAATGACGCTGCCGGTTCGATCTTGCCATTCACGATATTCAGCTTCTTCGTTGCTTCCGGACTTCCCTCACGCTTTTCGGCCCCGCCGTTGTTATTGGCATTGCTGCAACCGATTAGCGCAGTAGTGAGTAACCCAACAGAAAGAACGGTAGCTAGCCATTTTGATTTCATATTCATTCAAACCCCCAAATATTTTTTGATTACGCTTTCATTATAGAAACATATTCCCGGCCATGAAATAACGGATAAGCAACATTCGATATCTCAATCCAAACCACAATTCGAAAAGTGCTAACTGTAACGTGTCAACTGATCTGAATCTTCCTCCCCTGATATTAGCTTGCCAATATCCACACCTGCGTAATCCTGGATACTAAATTGAATCTCTTCATTAACAATGGCAATATCTCATTTTAAACTTAATTGAGACTTTGAATGAACAACAAAAAGCTGACGTCGTCTATCGTCAACGTCAGCCATAAAGGTTCTATTTTATTCATTTCAATAGAAATTATTCACATCTAGCCTTCAAGTAGGTCCAGACCTGCATCGTACACATTTCCATTCACGGCACTCCACAGCCAATCCCGAAGGCTGGTGCCATGTTTGACCGGACGATAAAATTCGGGGTCGTGAATTAGGGTATGCGTTGTACCCATAGATTCCGAGTACATCTCCCCAATCGGGTTATCGAATAGGAAGATGCCGATGCCGGGAATTTCGGACTTCAAGGCATCGACCATCTCCTTGAGATCCTTCTCGAATTGCAGACACTGTTCCCGCTTCACTTCTAAGGTGCCGTGATCAATATAGTGTTGATACATGGCAAATGCAGTATCTCTAATGGAGTTGATATAAAGATATCGAACGTCATTCCCCTTCTCGGCATAGAGGGTACGCAGCCAGTCAAGGCAGATATTTGGACCCTGGAGCGGCTCCCATATCCGTTCGCTCGCCTGCCAGATGTTCTGTGCTATTGTCTTCCACTGGTCATTAAGTAACAAAGCGCTATCAGGGCAGCAGGTTACATCACGGCACTCCGGAAAATAACTCATGACATCCGAAGTTAAGGCTGCAGCACCGAATGCGCCGCCACTTGTTCCCGTAATCAACAGTTTTGTCGGTGTAGATAGATGTTTCGTCGCTTGCTCCATAAGCCCGCTGTAGTTGGAGTACCCATGATGGTGCAGCACCGCAGGAGAGCCGTCTCTTGCTGTATAATGATAATCGCCATTTCCCACATGAAAATCTCCTGTAGCGTAGCTGACGAAGATGAAACTCCAGTTCCTAAAAGGATTATCCGGTGTGTCATCAAAGATTCCGCGATTAAATGCCAAATCGTTAAATTGCAATGCCTTATCGTCAACATAAAAATTCTCTTCTTGCGCACCTAACCGAGTTGGCCGTGCGGCCGTATAAGCATTCAATGATACGCCTCCCCCCAAAAAGAAGACGATAAGCCCCGGCTCTGTTCCTTTACGCAGGTAGCCCCAGTAAGGCGAGCCTCCTGCACAAATGGCTCCAGGAACAGGAACTCTATACCACTGTCCTTTATCCGGCACTCCCTCTAACACAGGTAACTGATGCTCTTGGAGATATTTTTTATACTCTTCTACATTATCAAACATTAGGTTTCGCTCCTTTAAAGTTTTGGGCCTTTTCAACGTTGCAGCCCTATACTAGAAATGGTTCCATTGACGGCATTCCACAGCCATTCCCGAAGACTGACGCCATTACTGACAGGCTGGAAAAACTCGGGGGTGTGAAGGAAGGTATGCTGTGTACCTAGGAGCTCCGAATCAAGCCCCGTTTCGGGGGTATCCAGCAGGAATATTCCAATGCCGGGGATTTCGGCCTTCATCACATCGGTCATATCCCTAAGATCCTTTTCGAATTGCAGACTCTGTTCCCTCGTAAGCTCCATAGTACCGTGATCAATAAAATGTTGATACGTGGCCAATGCACTATCCCTAATGGAGCATATATAAAGATACCGTACACTGTCACCCTTCTCAGTATAGAGGTCGCGCAGCCAGTCAAGGCAAATATTTGGACTGTGCAGCGGTTTCCATATCCGTTCATTTGCCTGCCAGACATGCTGAGCAACTGCCTGCCAATCGTTATAGAGCATTAAAGAGCTATCTGGGCAGCAGGTCACATCCCGGCACTCCGGGAAATAATCCATGACATCCACAGCTAAAGCTGAAGCACCGAAAGCGCCTGCACTGCCGCCGGTGATCAGCAGTTTCGTTGGTACAGATATAAATTTAATCGCTTGCTCCATAAGCCCCCGATAGTTCCGATAGCCATGATGATGCAGCACAGCAGGCGAACCGTCTATTGCTGTATAAGGGTAGTCGCCATTCCCCACATGGAAGTCACCTGTCGTATAGCTTACCAAGATACAGCTCCAATTTCGGAACGGATTATCTTGGGAAGGGTCAAAGATGCCGCGCTTTGCGAATGCATCGATGTACGGCAACGCTTTGCCGTCAAAATAAAATGTCTCCGATGTCTCATTTAACTTATTGGGACGTGCCGCCATATATGCATTAAGCGATACACCTCCACCGGAGAAATAAACGATAAGGCCCGGCTCTGTTCCTTTCCGCAGGAACCCCCAGTAAGGCAAGCCATCTGCACTTATTGCTCCGGGAACCGGGAGCCTGTACCATTGTCCGGCTTCCGGCTCCCCCTCTAATACCGGGAATTGCTCGGGAAAATATTCTCTTAACTCTTCGTCATTTTCAACCATATGACAGCGCTCCTTATTAGATTAATAGCCGGCCTTGGATCTCATCCAGTACATCCGCAAGTTCCGGTTTTGCAGCCATTGCTGCACAGAATGTATCGACTAATTCCTCACGATGGTGTTCGCCAAACTCTGACAGCTCCTCAAGAACCTCCTGACGGTTCATAGCAACCGATCCAAAGACGGTATCATCGATGCCAGCCTTCCCGGGAATCAGGAATCCTTTCCCCGCATACCGCTCAGCCATGAGCGCCAACTTCCCGACGGTCAGCCAGTTTGTTTCCCTGGACGACCTCTGAAGCTGTGCATGTATATAATCGGTGGCGTCAATGGGCCCGAGATCCATTTTTTTGAAATGTCCCCCTTCTGCTTCGGCATTGCCTTCATCGAATACAACGATGTTGAAACGTTTGGTGCTATCGAAGGAGAGCTTGAAATTTTCACCTGATGTTTGCGGTGCCGGACAGAGATGCTCAAATAAATCATCTGCAGGAAGCATCTCAGCCATTGATCGCTGCACCTTTTCTTGAAGCGGAAACTCCGACATACGGATACGGAATCCCTCTGGAAGGGACTCGTCCAGATCAGCATATGTAAATCGTTTTGTCAGTTGATCAATGGGTACCAATAAGTCGGAGGTAAAATGGGAAAATAATACCGGACTGGTAAAACATCCTGCCATGCAGGATGGAGACATAGCGTTCCAAATCTCACTATTGGGATTCTCCTCGATCTTTGCCAGAATTGGAGCAAACTGTCCGAAAATGGCACCGACTATAGGCACGGGAATCACTTCCAGGCAGCGAATGAAGTCTTTTCGTTCCTCTACAGTTAGCGTTTCCAGAACATCCTTGTTATGATTGTTTGCTGACTGAAGATACTTCATGTTAAACAATATATTTGTAATACCACTGAAGGAAATGGAGCAGCAGATTCCAAGATGCAGAACAGACAACATCTGCGTCATATAGCCGCCGGCGCTTCCGCCGCTGACTACGATACGCGTCCGGTCGATGCCAGGCTGCTTCCTGACGGCTGATAATGCAGCGCTGTTGAATATCATGTCGTCATCAATCAGACCCCCATTATATTGCGGCTGGAAATCAATCGGTGTCGACACCGCCCAGCCATTCATAAGATAGAGGTTCAATGTTGCGTCATTCTCGGGCATTTCGTAATGCGCGATGAACACCAGCGGTTTCGGTTTCGGGGCCGTTTCCGGTAAATAGATACGGATATAACGCTGGCATACGGTGCCTTCTTTTGAAATGAAAGGAACTTCAATGTCCCGTTTTTCAACGGAGAAAGGCAGTTCCTGTTCTTTTACATTTGCTTCCGATAAAAGTGCCATCATTCTTCGGATATCACGTTTCATACATGTTCCTCCTTCGCTCCAGGATTAATCATAGTCTTCGATGCGCCACTCGTCTTTCCAGTCCAGATAGGCCATCTTCCCGTCGAACCGGAAGGGTAGCCATACATAATCCGCTTTATGAGTATTCTCATTCACATTAAAAGTGGAACCGGTGAACGTAACAGGTTCATTCTGGCGGTCTGGATTGAAGTATCGGTCGTAAGCGTCCGAAAGAATGTTATAAGGAATCATTCCTTCTTCATCGGTAATCCAACGGTCAGCCAAAGCAATATAAAGATCTTTTTTCTTCGGATGCTTGAATATCGAAGATACCTGGGAACAGAAGGAGGTATTCGTAGGATCATTCACATGCGGATTACCCAGAATTTCAAATGGGCCGTGGAAGGTCCGTGAACATGCAACTTCTGATGGATTCGGATTGTAACTTGTCGTACCAGAGGTCACCAAATAATGCAGGTTTTTTCTTGTAAAATATGCCGGTGCTTCGCGGACGTAAGGCGGATAAAGATTTGGGAAATGAGTTGAATAATATCCCGTTACACCCGTATAATCTGCGGTCAAATCTGCACAAATCAATTCACTGTGAACCCTTTCGAAGTAATAATACGCTTTCCCGTCCCGTGCAACCGCCAGGTCGAAATCACCGGCGCTCATATTTAACGGGCGGTACTTGGTTGTAATCATAGTATAGGGCCCCAGCAATCGATCTGCGGACATTATGGTCAGGGTTTGGGTGCTATCCTTTTCCATTATTTTCAGGAAGCAAATATACTTCCCGGTATTCTTGTTGAAAATAATGTGTGGACGGTCCATATAACTGGTTGGATGAAGCGAAGAAGCAGGATCATTTTCCACAGGGGGAATAATCACCCCCTCATCTTGCCAATTGTAAAGATCCTTGGACGAATAACAACGGACTCCCCAGTGCCAGATTCCGCTGCCCGGAGTTGTCTTCCCCTTGTTCTCACCGTACCAATAGAAAGTATCATTCTCGTAGAAGATGGAACCTGCGTGAGCTTGAATTCGTTTGCCTTCCGTATCCAGCCAGATTTGCCCCGGTTTAATTGATGTTTGCATAGATGATTTGGATCCTTTCTTGATATCAGATTTTAGTCATATGCTGACAAATCTACACTTTCCTCACAGCTTAATTATAGGTTCCTGTATTTAGGCGTTGATATAAAGGAATCCAAACATGTATATCTCATTTCTAATATGCGGCTGAATTCCAATCTATAGACATTGCCAGCCGGCCAACAGATTCATATAATAGGGTTACCTCAAGCAGAAATGGGAGATCAGCAACCAACCGGAGGAATCAAATTATGTACCAACTACTTATCGTTGACGACGAAACCTCTGTCGTAGATAGTCTGGCAATGACTGTGCAATGGAAGGATTATGGAATAGAAGAGGTTTATTGTGCATACTCGGCGCAAGAAGCACTGCTCATTGCGGCCAAACATTCGATAGACATTATGATTACAGACATTCAGATGCCTGAAATGTCCGGATTGGAATTGATCGAAGTGATGCAGCATTATTCACACAAAATCCGCTGTATCATTCTTTCGGGCCATGACGAGTTTGAATATGCCAGGAAAGCCATGGCTTATCAGACACTGGATTACTTGCTGAAGCCAATCGATTATACAGAGTTAATTAACTCTGTTAAGAAAGCGATTCAGCAGGTGGAAGAGGAGTGGAAGGAAGTGATATCCTTCCAGCGCATTAAGCAAACGCTGGAGGCTAATCTCCCGCTACTGCGGTCACAGCTGCTTAACGACCTGCTCAAGAACAAGATCATCCGCCATGAGGTTTTGGAAGAGAGACTTGCTCTGGTAGGCGTTCCCTTCCGGTTCGATGACCCCTACATGATGATGGTTGTTCGCATGGAGGAGGACTTCTCAGGGTACGACCTTCAATCCTTATCGCTCCTTGAATATGCCGTAACAAACATTGCTGATGAAGTGTTCCAAAAACTGTTCAGTTTATGGCATTGTGTCACCGAGCAGGGATATTTAGTTTTTCTCATCAAAGGCAACCAGCAAGACGCTTTGCATTTGGTGGATTCGTTCGCAGTAAAGCTGCAGAATCATGTCCAAAAATTCCTGAAAGGCTCACTCTCAATCTGCCTAAGCAATATCGCCAAGTTTCCTGGCGACCTGCAAAACTTATATCTGGCTGCAATCAACGCCATTAACCGGAATATCGGAAATAATAAAAGCTTCTTCCTGACCATTAATGAAAAAAGTGAGCAGCCTCAGAGCTCCATCATCAAAAAATTATATGCTCCGCCTGCACTTTCAACGCTGCTGGACTCAGGCAACTGGGACGAGGCGATTGCCAAGATCGATGAATTGCTCGTTGTCGGCGGCAATGCAGACGAACAATTTACGGTGCTGCTATATCTCTCATCCTCATTCACGATGTGTTGCCAACCCAATGGGTCCAGTCTATATGATCAGATGGGACCAGAATTCGATTTGTTGCTCCGCAAGAAGGGACATCTTTCAAGACAACGAATCTATGACTGGGCCAGTAAAATTATAGCAGCACTAAAAGCTAAGACGTCGACTCAAATGGAGAATGCGCAACAGCAGATTGCCGCTAAAGTCCGGACGTTTATTCATGAACATTTGTCCGAGGGGATTTCACTGCAAATCATTGCCGACCATGTGGGGCTGCATCCTGTTTATCTCTCCAAAATTTACAAGACGGTTATGAATGAAACGATTGGTGATTATATTTTTCAATTTCGAATGGAAAGAGCCATACATCTCCTGCGAAATACCGACTTAAAAATAGCTGAAATCAGCGATCAGCTGGGCTTTCAGGCCACCCCCCATTTCATTAAAATTTTCAAAGAACATTTTGGCACGACGCCGCAGGACTACCGGAATCGTTAAGCTTATACTTATTGATCAATTACACGCGAAAAGGCTCCCTGGTAATTTTCAACAATTACCGGGAGCCTTTTTGGCTAGGTTACACCATTTACTGAAGCTGACTGCCTGGGGCTGCCATTGCTTGGAGAATACGTTCTTCCAAAGAACTTGTCATAATGATCTTGAACCCCTTCACTTCCATTCCGCTTTGACCAAAGACCAACCTGAAATGTACAGTTTTTTGTAATATTGGCTGCTGGATATCAAAGGATATAGTTTTCCATTCCGTATCCTCTCCTGTCAACGTAAGGGTTAGAAGGATGTCATTATCATGAAAGATGCTCACAGGGATTTGGGCAAGTTGACTGTTCCCGGCCGCCGCGCGGCAAGTCAACTCCACTCGATAAAGTCCACGCTCCTGCAAGATAGCTCGAAGATACGTACTCTGTCCTCTTGAGGTATCAAATATCTCCCCTGGCACAATAGCCTCCTTCTCCACAGGAACCGAAATCATCTCCAGGACTACATCGCCTTCCTCTTTCCGGTATGCAGTCAATGCCTTGTCCAGCTCTGTTTCCAATCCCTGCATCCGGTTAAAGGCTGTTGTTCCCATCAAATAGCGACAAATATTCATTGCTGAGCGCTGATATTCACCGCGTGTTACCGTTCCCTTTTGCATAGCTTCTGCGGAGTTATCCCCTCTGGCGTTCTGCTCGGAGTCGCTTACTACCATGAACAAGTCATTCTGTGCCCTTATCATTGCTGCCACATTCTGGACACTGCCTTCTTCTCCTTCGTCATTTCCCATTGCCCACCAATCGGTCATTACAATCCCTCTGAAGCCCCACTCTCCCCGCAGAATTGTGGTTGTAAGATCATAGTTGCTGGCAGACCAATAGCCATTGATCGGGTTATACGAGGTCATAACCGAAATCGCATTGCCCTCTTTGACCGCCATTTCAAACCCGCGCAGATAAATCTCCCGCAGGGCCCGTTCCGAAACTACTGCCTCCACTGTGTTACGATGGGCCTCCTGGCTGTTGCACGCAAAATGTTTGATGGTGCCCGTCACATCATATGGATTCATACCATGCAGTTGGGCAACCACCATCCGGCCTGTCAGGAACGGGTCCTCACTAAAATATTCAAAATTCCGGCCATTCAGAGGATTACGGTGGATGTTCATTCCCGGTCCAAGCAAAGTGTCTACATGGTTTTTCCGCAGTTCCAAACCTTCGTACACATACAGTTCTTTCAGCAATTCTTCGTTAAAAGTACAGCCCAGGCAGGTTCCATTGGGCATGGAAAATGCTAAATTGCCACAGTCCATTCGAATACCGCTCGGACCATCTGCTGAGCAGGCAACTGGGATTCCGAAAGCTTCCAGCCTCTTTGTAACACCGCCGAATGCACCGGCTGTGCCCGGTGTAACCTTTGGACTGCTCATGCCTTCGCCGCGCACAATACAGCATAAATCTTCATCCGAAAGTTGAGCAATATAATCCTCCATGCTGACTATGCTCGATTTCACATCTGTCAGCTTATATCCTTTGTCACCAGTATAAGGGATTTCTTCTGGAAAAGTTTCCTCGCGGCGCGCCTTCGGTTCTATGGTCCGTAATGGAACCGGTTCATAGATCAGACTACCGTCAGGGGCACAGCGCATTCGCTCAAATGCAGCAACCGGTGCCATGGCCTCTTGTAACTGCTCCAGTACCTGAAGCTTGTCTATGGCAATGCTGCCGCAAGATTTCGCCTCCCTCACATGATCCCCCACATGGAAGATGTAGCTTCCAGCCTCCAATACCCAAGCCGATTTACAGCCCGTGATTCCTGAATCATCATAGGACGCTATTGCTTTATGGGGAATTTCAATTTCAACGGATTGTTTCCCGCCCGGAAGCAGCTCTTTGGTTTTCGCAAAGCCGGCGAGTACGCGGGCTGACTTACCCAGCTTGCCTTGCGGAGCTTGACAGTAGACCTGGATGACCTGTTTCCCCGGTCTGTTTCCGGTATTGGTGACTGTAACATTAATCTGGACACTGTCGTTCAATTGCTCTATCCGTTCTGTCCGTGTTTCAAATGTGGTGTAGGACAGGCCGAAGCCAAATGGATACAAGACACGGTCTTTGGCAAAAGTCTCAAAGTAGCGGTATCCAACATAGATATCTTCCTGGTAAAAATTGCGTTTTGATCCCCCATGATTAGCCGTGGACGGATAATCCTCAATGTCCCTTGCTATGGTGTCCGTCATTCTCCCGCTCGGACTTACCCTTCCAGTCAATACATCGAGAACACCGTTTCCACCTTCCTGTCCACCTTGCCAGACATACATCACAGCAGAAGGATTATATTTCTCCACCCACTTCATATCTATGATGTTGCCCACATTCAGCAGCACCACGGTCCGTTCAAATCCATTGCATACCATTTCCAACATAGCTTCCTCGGCTTCTGTCAGTAAATAGCTACCGACTTCCGGCTTGTTATCCTGATCTTCCCCGGCTGTGCGGCCAAGCAAGACGATTGCCGTTTCTGACTCCTTAGCCGCTTGCATAACCAGATCAGCATCAAGCAGCATTTCTTCTTGGAACCACGGTTCCTTACCCCAACCCGCACCTTTCTCAAACGGATGCTCTTTCACCCAATCGAGATAAAACTGCTTGACCGCCTGATTGATCTCATAGCCTTCTTTACTTTCCAAAGCCTCTGCAATGCCAACAACGTATTTGGTATTGACCATCCCCCCGGAACCGGTACCGCTTTTGTAATAGTTAAACTGTGATCGGCCAAACAGCGCGACTTTTCTCCCTGGTGCAAGCGGCAAAACATTGCAGTCATTTTTAAGCAGTACAACACCTTCTGCTACGGCTTGCCGCGCTTTCACAGCGTAGCGTTGCAAGTCAAAGTTTGTCTCACTCATCTCATTCATCCTCCTATCAGAGCTTGGTCAGTTCGTTCACAATTTCAATAACACACGCTTCCAGCTTCAGGCCATCAAGTGCAAGCCCCAATCCATGGCGCAATCCCGTTACTGTATTTTATCAGGCTTGTCGTCCTACTCCTTCACTGCCCCAATCACTATACCTTTCGCAAAGAATTTTTGGAGGAAGGGATAGATCAGCAAGATCGGCAAAGCTCCGATGAAGATTTGGGCAGAATTCAGGGACAATGCATTGAATTTCGCTGCGGCTTCTGCATTCTTGATATCAATATTCGGCATCGATATAGCGGCCTTCAAGAACGTACTCAGCGGGGCGTTTTCCGGCTTCATATAGATTTGACCCGCCAACCATTCATTCCATTCTCCTACCACCGTGAACAGCCCTACTGTTGCCATGACTGGCAGCGACAAGGGCAACATCACTCTCAGATACACTTTCCAGTGCCCGGCACCATCTATAAATGCTGCTTCTTCCAGCTCCTGCGGTAATGCCTTGAAAAAATTCATAATCAGGATGATATTAAATACATTGATCATCGTCGGCAGGATCAGCGCCCATATGGTGTTATACAGACCCATTTTGGTCACCACCAGATACGTCGGAATCATCCCTCCGTTGAAAAGCATGGCTACAATAAAAAATCCGACAAACCACTTGTAGCCCGCAATCCCTTTCATCCCTCCGCCTTTGGACAGTACATAAGCTGCCATACTGGTCACCGTCAGCCCCAACGTTACACTTAACAAGGTTCGTTCCACCGAAATCCAGAGGGAACGAAGCAATTGGGTATCTTCCAGCGCCCTGCTATAGGAGTTCAAATTTAAACCAATCGGCCAAAAGGTTACTTCATTGGCAGATACGGCTGCACTGGAACTTAAGGATACAGACAAAACATGTAGAAACGGCAGGATGCAAATCACGGCCAGCATGACCATGACGGTATTGTTGATGAGTTGAAATGTACTGAATTTGGCTGTTGTACGCATATGTCCACTCCTTAGAAAATCTTGTATCCTGCAACTTTGTAAGCGACCCGATATCCGCCTAGAATCAGGATCAGGCCCACCACGGACTTGAACAATCCGATCGCTGTACCGAAACTGAAATTCCCGCCAATCAAACCGATGCGGAACACGAAGGTATCAATGATATCGCCGCTTTCATAGACCAGCGGATTGTACATGTTGAAGATCTGGTCAAAGCCTGCATTGAGCACGCCGCCCAGGGAGATCGTCAGCATGACACAGATAGTGGGGATCAGGCTGGGAAGGGTAATATTCAACATTTGTTTCAGCTTGCTCGCTCCGTCAAGCTGAGCAGCTTCATAGAGAGCCGGATTAATGCCCACCAGGGCCGCCAGATAAATGATGGACCCGTAACCGAATTCTTTCCATGCATCCGTAAAAAGTACGATTGGCACAAACCAGTGGTTGCTGCCCAGAAAGAACACGGGCTCG
>NZ_JCAALU010000026.1:0-65736 GCF_059609455.1 Paenibacillus liaoningensis | reverse complement strand
ACCACGCGTTCCCATCCCGAACACGACCGTTAAGCCCTCCAGCGCCGATGGTACTTGGACCGCAGGGTCCTGGGAGAGTAGGACGTCGCCAAGCACGAGAAGCCTGCCGCAATCATTGCGGCAGGTTTTTTGTTGTCCTATAAACTGATACATAATCATATAGCGAAAATGCTGTGCACAACTTATCTACAGCCGTGGATGAGGGGCATAGTATTTTTTTGTGGAAAGAATAAGTACCTATTCGCAAGGTTGTTCACATGTGCGTAAGTTTAATTAGCCTTATATGAACATAATGTAAACACGAGTTATGCACATTCGTTCACTTTTTATGCACAGCCTGTTTATAAATAGGTCCGATCTACGCTGGTCGGGTATAAATAGTGCTTTTTCGCATCATGCTAGGTAGTAGCCTTGTGTATAAATGCTTGTGGATGAATAGTCAGAAAATTAAGATTCCATCTCTTGACCTTTCTTAAATTTTGCGTATAATAAAGTTAAAGTCAAAGAAAGTCAAAGTCAGTTGGAACTGCATATGAATAAGCGTAAGCTTGTGCTCCATGCAGTACCAGGGAGGTTGGTGATATGCGAAACATTTCCGATCTCATTGAACAGTATTTAAAGAATATGCTGCAGGAAAGCACGGAAGGCTCGGTAGAAATACAGCGCAATGAGCTGGCTGAGAAGTTCTCGTGCGTCCCTTCCCAGATTAATTACGTTATTAGTACACGTTTTACGCTGGAGAAGGGTTACATGGTTGAATCGAAGCGTGGAGGCGGAGGTTATGTCCGGATTCAACGGGTAGAGCTGCCAGCCTTGCAGACGATTCAATTTCATATTCGGCAGACGATTGGAGATTGCGTGGAGCAGAGCGTGGCGGAAGGGCTGATTTATCAGCTTGAAGAAGCGCTGTTGGTGACGAAGCGCGAAGCACAGCTGCTGCGGGCAGCGATTGATCGGGAAACGATTGCGGTCAAGCTCCCGCTGCGTGATGAGGTAAGGGCCCGTTTGCTAAGAGCGATGCTTATATCGCTTCTGGTTAAATAACTTTACCGTGCGTAAGTGCATGGAAAGGGGTGATTTGTCTTGATTTGTCAGGAATGCGGCAAGAAGCCGGCAACGCTTCATTTTACGAAGATTGTCGGTGGAGAGAAGACAGAGTTTCACATTTGTGAAGCTTGTGCGCGTGAACGGGGTGAAGGCATTCCGGGAACGGCGAATGGCTTCTCTATCCACAGCTTGCTGTCGGGTCTGCTTGATTTTGATCCATCTGGAACATCGGGTTCAGCAGGGACGAAGCCTTGCCCGGTCATACGCTGTGACGAATGCGGATTCACTTATGCACAGTTCAGCAAGATCGGACGCTTTGGCTGCAGCGCCTGCTACAAACATTTTTCAGATAAGTTAGATCCGCTGCTCAAAAGGGTACATGGTAGTACGGTGCATACGGGGAAAATTCCGAAACGCTCCGGAGGGCAATTGCAAAATAAACGAGAACTTGATCAGCTCAGACGCGAGCTGTATGATCGTATTGAGCAAGAAGAATTTGAAAGTGCGGCTCAAATCAGGGATCGTATTCGTGAGCTTGAGCGTAAAATAGCAGAGCTGTAAGTCGTGAAGTAAGGAGGATACCTCTTGAAGAGTCGTCGTTTTTCTGAGCAAGCGTTAAGCGATTGGATGAAAGGGGATGGTCCCGAGTCAGATATCGTCATCAGCAGCCGAATACGCATTGCCAGAAATTTAAACCATCATCCGTTTCCGTTGCTGGCTACGAAGGAGCAGTCGCTTGAGGTTATGGAGCAGCTGGCTGCTATCGGGGCATCTGGAAAGCTTGAGCCTATCGGTCATTTTGATACGATCGTGTTATCCGATCTTACGGAGCTGGAGAAGCGTGTATTGGTTGAAAAGCATTTGATCAGCCCTAATCTGGCTAATGAATCTCGAGGCGGAGCCTTCATCCTCAGCGATAATGAATCGGTGAGCATTATGATTAATGAAGAAGACCATCTGCGAATTCAATGTCTGTATCCGGGTTTTCAAATTCAGGAAGCTTGGACGCTGGCGAATCGGATCGATGATATTTTTGAGGCGGAGACCGAATATGCTTTTGATGAGAAACGCGGTTATTTAACGACATGCCCGACCAACGTTGGAACAGGCATTCGCGTATCCATTATGGTGCATTTGCCGGCACTTGTGCTATCATCGCAAATCAATCGGATTTTGCAGGCGGTCACGCAGGTAGGGCTCGCGGTTCGCGGATTGTATGGGGAAGGCAGCGAAGCGCTAGGCAATGTGTTTCAAATCTCGAACCAAATTACACTCGGTCAATCTGAACCGGAGATTATTGAGAACTTGTACAGCGTAGCTAAACAAATTATTGAGCATGAGAAAGCAGCTCGAATAAGGCTCCTAGCTGAGTCTAAGCTACGCATTGAAGATAGAGTAAAGCGGTCTTATGGGATTTTATCCTATGCGGCTATTATGGATACGAAGGAAGCAGCACAGCGGCTTTCAGATGTAAGGTTGGGCGTTGATTTGGGATTGCTGGATAATATAACGCCTCAAGTCATGAATGAATTAATGATTATGACGCAGCCTGGCTTCTTGCAGCAAGTATTTAAGGAAACGATGAATGCGGAGCAGCGGGATTATCGCCGGGCAGAACTTATTCGCAAGCAGTTGCGAAGTCAAATGGAACATGGGGGTGCGTAACGATGATGTTCGGAAGATTTACGGAACGGGCACAGAAGGTGCTTGCATTGGCGCAGGAAGAAGCAGTTCGTCTTGGACATAACAATATTGGTACAGAGCATATTTTACTTGGATTGATTCGTGAAGGGGAAGGCATCGCCGCGAAAGCGCTGATTGGACTTGGCCTGGGCCTAGAGAAAATCCAGGATGAGGTTGAGGCTTTGATCGGAAGAGGCCAGGAGCAGCCGACGAATATTGCCTATACGCCACGTGCGAAAAAGGTCATTGAGCTCTCTATGGATGAAGCGAGAAAGCTGGGCCATACGTATGTGGGTACGGAGCATATTTTGCTCGGACTCATTCGTGAAGGAGAAGGGGTTGCAGCCCGCGTGCTGAACAATCTCGGCATCAGCTTGAATAAAGCACGCCAGCAAGTGCTGCAATTGCTTGGCAGCAGCGAAGCCATCTCCAGCAACCATGGCGCTCCATCAAATGTGAGCACGCCAACGTTGGACGGACTTGCCCGCGATTTGACCTCCTTCGCTAAAGAAGGCAATCTCGATCCGGTTATTGGCCGCAGTAAAGAAATCGAGCGCGTTATTCAGGTGCTTAGCCGCCGGACGAAAAACAATCCGGTTCTCATCGGGGAACCCGGCGTTGGTAAAACGGCGATAGCCGAAGGACTGGCGCAAAAAATTATTGCAAACGAAATTCCAGAAACGCTGCGCGACAAACGCGTAATGACGCTCGATATGGGCTCTGTCGTAGCTGGTACGAAATATCGCGGTGAGTTTGAGGACCGCTTGAAAAAAATTATGGATGAAATCCGCCAGGCCGGCAATATCATCCTCTTCATCGATGAGCTGCATACGCTGATCGGTGCAGGTGGAGCTGAGGGCGCGATTGATGCTTCGAATATTTTGAAGCCGGCACTAGCACGGGGCGAGCTGCAATGTATCGGTGCGACTACGCTGGATGAATACCGCAAATACATCGAGAAGGATGCTGCGCTGGAGCGCCGTTTCCAACCGATTACGGTAGATCAGCCTTCGCCGGAAGAAGCGGTACAAATTTTGTACGGCCTGCGCGATCGTTATGAAGCCCATCACCGGGTGAAAATTACGGATGAAGCGATTGTTCAAGCTGTTAAGCTGTCCGACCGCTACATTACGGATCGTTTCCTGCCGGATAAAGCGATTGACCTAATTGATGAAGCGGGCTCGAAAGTTCGCCTCAACTCATATACGATTCCGCCGAACCTCAAGCAGCTGGAAAACCGTCTGGAGGATATCCGCAAGGAGAAAGACTCCGCTGTTCAAAGCCAGGAGTTTGAGAAAGCGGCTGCGCTTCGCGATACCGAGCAGAAGATGCGTGAAGAGCTCGATATCACGAAAAATCAATGGAAAGAAAAACAAGGACGTACCGATTCCGAAGTGACACCTGAGGATATTGCACAGGTAGTAGCGAGCTGGACCGGCATTCCG
Source organism: Paenibacillus liaoningensis (assembly GCF_059609455.1). Taxonomy (NCBI): domain Bacteria; kingdom Bacillati; phylum Bacillota; class Bacilli; order Caryophanales; family Paenibacillaceae; genus Paenibacillus; species Paenibacillus liaoningensis. The sequence continues at coordinate 61,561 of NZ_JCAALU010000026.1, read as the reverse complement.
GTAAGCAAGCTGGCAGAGGAAGAAACCGAGCGTCTGCTGAAAATGGAATCCATTCTTCACGGCCGTGTCATCGGACAGGAAGAAGCAGTCAAAGCGGTATCGCGCGCTATGCGCCGTGCTCGTGCTGGCCTGAAGGATCCGAAGCGTCCGATGGGTTCATTCATTTTCCTCGGTCCAACTGGTGTAGGTAAAACCGAGCTTGCACGTGCGCTTGCAGAAGCGATGTTCGGCGATGAAAATGCGATTATCCGCATCGATATGTCGGAATATATGGAGAAGCATTCGACTTCCCGTCTCGTTGGGGCGCCTCCGGGATATGTTGGTTATGAGGAAGGCGGTCAATTGACCGAGAAAGTACGCCGTAAGCCGTATTCGGTAGTATTGCTCGATGAGATTGAGAAAGCCCATCCAGAAGTATTCAACATTTTGCTGCAAGTGCTGGAAGATGGCCGTCTGACTGATTCTAAAGGACGTGTAGTCGATTTCCGCAATACGCTGATCATTATGACGTCGAACGTGGGCGCGGATCAAATTAAACGGAATTCTTCGCTGGGCTTCACAGCGGTTCACGACGCTGGCCGTGACTTCATTCAAATGAAGGATAAAGTAATGGCTGAGCTCAAAAAGAGCTTCCGTCCGGAGTTTCTGAACCGGATCGACGAAACGATCGTGTTCCACTCGCTGGAGCAAGAGCATATCGCCGAAATCGTCACTTTGATGTCCGACGATTTGCGCAAACGTCTGCGTGAGCAAGATGTAGACTTCTTGCTGACCGATACGGCGAAGGCGTTCCTCGCGAAAGAAGGCTTCGATCCGCAGTATGGTGCTCGTCCATTGCGCCGTGCGATTCAGAAGCATATCGAAGACCGTTTGTCCGAGGAATTGCTCGTTGGCAACATTCAAAAAGGCGACCGCTTCACGATTGATGAGAAGGATGGCGCGTTGACGGTAACCAAATCGGAGCCTCTTGATTTGGAGAAAGCGTCCGAAGAGCCGGCAGCTAAATCATAATCAAAAAGTGAGGATGCTGCACAGCTGATTACAGCTTATCCGCGCATCCGGCGAGCTAGCTTTATGCAGCTAGGCACAAAAATAGAAAGCTTCCAGAACCCGTGAACTTGACGGATTCTGGAAGCTTTTTTTATGCCTTAAACAGACAATCTTCATTCATTTTTATTTGACAATGAGAATCATTATCGTGTATCTTATAAGAGTAGACATTACTTTGAACATACACTCTTTCATATACAATGGCGAAGACTGGAACAGATGACGGAAGGCGGTAATAAGGATGGGTTTGCATGCTGCCAGAATAACGGCTGAAGAGGCGTCATATTTATCAAATGATTATATTAAGCAGTTCGTTAGAGCTGCACACATGGATTTTGACAAGGTAAAGCAAATGCTGAGTGAAGAGCCCGAGCTGCTGCACGCTTCCTGTGACTGGGGCGATGGCGATTGGGAAAATGCGCTAGGCGCAGCCGCTCATGTCGGGCGCAGGGATATTGCGCTGTATTTGCTGGAGCGTGGAGCAAGGCTGGATCTTTTTGCTGCTGCGATGTTAGGCAAGCTGGAAGTGGTTCATGCGATTTTAAGAGACGACCCCGCGGCGAAAGATGCCATTGGCCCGCATGGAATTCCACTCATCGTTCACGCCAAGATGGGTGGCGAGGAATCGCGCTTGGTTTATGCTTATTTGGAAAGCCTTCAGGCTTGATAGGAGGAGTAACATCATGATCGTGGTCACGAACACCATTAAAGTGAAAAAAGGGCACGGGGAAGCCGTAGCCGAGCGGTTCCAGCATACGAAGGGAATTGAGCTTTCTCCCGGCTTTATCCGGATGGAAGTGCTGCTTATGGAAAACTTGGTGGACTATGATGAGCTGAGAGTCGGCACAACATGGGAAAATAAAGCGTCGTTTGAAGGCTGGGTCAACAGCGACTCCTTCCGTCAGGCACATGCGCATCGTCAAACGAAAGCAGGAGAAGGCTGCAAAAGTCAGCAAAATGAAGTCATTATGCTGGGCTCCCAGCTTTCAACGCACCGGGTTATTGTGGCGCGGCAAGCGGCTATCCAAGCTTAAACGATAGCGTGTATAGGTTGTCTTTTTCAGAAAGTTCCCTTCTTCCTCTTGTGGATGACAGGGAACTTTCTTGCTGTATAAGGAAGTAGGGGTTTATACAATCCACATTAAATGGTAAACTTTTAATGATAGTGTTTTTAGTAAAAGGAGCCGGACATGGCAAAAATAAAAACGAAATTCGTATGCAATGAATGTGGAACAGAGTCGCCTAAGTGGATGGGCAAATGCCCAGGGTGCCAGTCATGGAATTCCATGATTGAAGAGAAGGAAACCGTTGTCAAGACGCAGGGAGTCGGTTTGCGTGTTGCGCAAACGAAAGAAAAGCCACAGTCGATCATACATATAGAGAGCGGGAAGGAACCGCGCATTGAAACGAGCTTGAAGGAGCTGAACCGCGTACTTGGCGGGGGCGTTGTGCCGGGCTCCCTTTTGCTGGTAGGGGGCGACCCCGGTATCGGAAAATCCACGCTGCTGCTGCAAACCTCGCATGCACTGGCAACGAAGGGATTGAAGGTTCTCTATATTTCAGGTGAGGAATCGGTGCGGCAGACAAGATTAAGAGCGGATCGGCTTGGTGCGCTGACGGAGTCCTTGTATGTGCTTTGCGAAACGAACATGGATCATATTAACGAGGCGATTGAATCGGTGGACCCCGATTTTCTCGTTATTGACTCCATCCAGACGGTTTATGATCCGGGTGTGCAATCAGCGCCGGGCAGCGTATCTCAGGTTCGGGAATGCACCGCGCATTTCATGCGAGTCGCCAAAATCAAAGGGATTGCAACGGTGCTGGTCGGGCATGTGACGAAGGAAGGCGCCATCGCCGGACCGCGGATGCTGGAGCATATGGTCGATTGCGTATTGTATTTTGAAGGTGAGCGCCATCATACCTACAGGCTGCTGCGCGCGGTTAAAAACCGGTTTGGGTCGACGAATGAGATCGGAATTTTTGAAATGGGCGAGGAAGGCTTGCGTGAGGTGCTGAATCCTTCTGAGCTGTTTTTATCAGAGCGCCCGCTTGGCGTAGCAGGTTCTATTGTTGTAGCAAGCATGGAGGGAACCCGTCCTGTATTGGTGGAATTGCAGGCGCTGGTGGCGACGACTAATTTCCCTTCGCCGCGCCGTATGACGGCCGGGCTTGACCATCATCGCATGGCGCTGATCATTGCAGTGCTTGAGAAGCGCAACGGCATGTTTCTCCAGACGCAGGATGCTTATTTAAATGTCGCAGGCGGCATTAAGCTCGATGAGCCAGCCGTTGATTTAGCAGCAGCGGTATGTCTCGCTTCGAGCTTTCGGGATGCGCCAACGAGACCTTACGATGTTGTGTTCGGGGAAGTTGGATTGACGGGCGAGGTACGTGCTGTCTCGCGGGCTGAGCAGCGGGTAAAGGAAGCCGAGAAGCTGGGCTTCAAACGTGTTATTATGCCGGAGAAAAGCCTGAAGGGCTGGAAGCCTCCGGCATCCATTGAGATTATTGGTGTAAACACCGTAGCGGAAGCGCTCTCGGCAGCACTAGGATAGGGGGAAGATGATGAAGGAACAGAGCCAGCTAGAAACGATGAACCAGCTTTTGCAGCTAGTCGCGCCCGGTACCCCGTTCCGTGACGGCTTAGAGAACGTGCTGCGGGCGAAGACTGGAGCATTAATCGTTGTCGGATACAGTCCTGAGGTAATGGAAGTTGTAGATGGAGGTTTTTCCATCAATTGCGATTTCTCGCCCAACTATTTGTATGAGCTTGCAAAGATGGATGGCGCAATTATTTTGAGCGAGGATATGCGGCGGATTTTGTATGCCAACACGCAGCTTATTCCGAACAGCTCCATTCCGTCGATTGAGACGGGAATCCGCCACCGTACCGCGGAGCGGGTCGGCAAGCAGACGGGCAAGCTCGTCGTATCCATATCGCAGCGCCGCAATATTATTACGCTGTATCAAGGCAATTTGCGGTATGCGCTCAAGGAAATGGGCAACATTTTGACAAAAGCGAATCAGGCGATTCAGACGCTGGAAAAATATAAGGCGGTGCTGGGCCAATCGTTCAAAAATTTGTCTGTGCTTGAGTTCGAAGAGCTGGTCACCTTGCAAGAGGTTGCCCATGTCGTGCAGCGGGTAGAGATGGTGCTGCGTGTCAAAATGGAAATCAAGCGTTATGTGACCGAGCTGGGAACGGAAGGACGCCTCATTGCGATGCAGCTGGAAGAGCTGGTCGACGGTGTAGATGAGGATGCTTGGTATTTGCTTAAGGATTATGCGAAAGATAATTCAGATGAGAAAATCCGGGAAATCCGGCTCGCGATGAAAAAACTGAGCTCGGATGAGCTGCTGGACGCTTCGCCGATTATCCGGCTTCTTGGCTACCCGCATACCGGTTCCATGGCAGAAGAAGCTATTTCCCCGCGCGGCTTCCGCTTGTTGAACAAAATCCCGCGTTTGCCGCTCATTATTATGAATAATTTGATTGAGCGCTTCGCCAGACTGCCGCATATTATGATGGCGACCATCGGCGAATTGGATGATGTTGACGGAATTGGGGAAGTTCGGGCGAGGGCGATCAAGGAAGGTTTGAAACGGATTCAGGATCAAATGTTCATTGACAGGCAAATCTAAATCCCATACAATTGATGGAATGTGAACGGCCCGATCATCATACATTAGTATTTGGTCTTAGGGCATAGTAGAGAAGAGGTGGAACAGATGATTATAAAGTCAATACCGAGCCTTTTCACGGTGGGGAATTTGTTTCTTGGCGTAATCGCCATTATTATGGTGTTTAATGAGAAACCTGAAATTGCAGCGATGATGGTTATTATCGCAATGCTGCTTGATGGCGTAGATGGCAGAGTGGCACGTGCGCTTAATGCACAGAGCGAATTCGGCAAGGAGCTCGATTCGTTATCCGATGTCATTTCCTTCGGAGTCGCTCCAGCGTTCATTATGTATGTCGTCGCTTTTCAGGATTTAAATACAGCAGTGGCTTGGATTATTACCGCGTTATTTCCGATTTGCGGAGCTTTGCGCCTGGCGAGATTTAATGTCGTAACGAAGACGCCGAGCGGTTATTTCATCGGGCTGCCGATTCCAGCAGCTGGTGGTGTTTTGGCAACGCTAGCTCTTTTCAAAAATGATATTTCGGTTATTGTGCTGTTAATCAGCACGCTCGTTCTTTCCATTCTTATGGTGAGCACGGTTCGTTACCCGAACTTCAAGAAAATTGGCATTCCGAAGAGTGCGATTTGGGTCGTGCCGATTATCGTCGTATTCTCGCTCGTAATCGGTATTTGGTTCAATCAATATTTGTCGAAGCTGATTTTCATCCCGCTTTTGCTATATGCGCTGTGGGGCTTAAAAAAAAACGTTGATCGGCGCATTAAGCCGCGCAGACGTAAAAACAAGCATGTAGAGCTGAGTGAAGAGCAGGTGCAGTCGGAGACGATTGCCTAGTATGCAGCTAGCTCAGAAGCATTTTTCATAAGTAAACAGGAAACATCAAAAAAGCTGTAAACCATGTAAACGTGGTTTGCAGCTTTTTTTTGTTGAAATGGCTTTGCCGCCAGAGGGTGGCTACAGCCGTTTACGCTTGAAATATAGGAAAGTATATGATTTCCCCGTACTTTCTCTATATTTCTCGGACTGAAATGCGCCGCGCCGCCAAAGGATGGCGACAGCCATTTCACCTTGTGCATCTTGCATCATTATGTTGAGGTAGCAATGGCTTTGCAGGCATTCGCTTTACGTTAAATTAAATAGGCCGAGCGTTGAGCATTTGTCATACTCATCGGCGATGACTTCGTCCAGCTGGATATCCAGCAGATTGCACATCGCGGTCATGTAGAACAGATTGCGTCCGAGGTCGGCCTTAAGCACATCGCGGCAGTTCTCGCACAGCTCGCCAGAAAGGTGGCTTTGCAGCGTTTCTTTCGCGTTGGTAAGATTCGGCTCATCGGAATAATGCTGCTTGCGGGCAGCAAGCTCAATGCAGCCGCAGTCGGTCACGGCTTTCGTTACCGCACGATTGACGGACGTTCCAGCCTGCCCAAACTTTGACATCACATCTAGCAGGCTCCGATGCCTTAGCAGTAACTCGGATACTTGCTGTTGAAATTGATCCAATGTTGGTGCGCTCATCGGTTACACCTCTTTCATCAACTTTAGCAACTTCTGATCTTGTTTCCATTATAAGCTTACTTGGTCCGCATTTCAAAATGAAAAATCATTCACCTTTGACGGTTAGAGTGTTCCCAATTGGAACATAATTGTAATGGAGGTGGATGAATATGGTAAGACGTATCATTCAATTAATTGGAATAATGTTAGGTGCAATGGCAGGACGCGAGCTTCACAGCATGACCAGTTTATCGGGATTATGGGCTGAGCCATCTATTGGGATGCTTGAGCATTCCGGCACTTATTACATGAATGTCGGAATCGGCGCATTGTGCGGGGTCATTCTCGCGACCTTGGCAGCAAATCCGCTCATTCGTTTAATGCAGCGTGGAGCGGAGCAGACTTCGGCTATGCCGGTCAAGGATTTGCTTGCTAGTGCAGCAGGATTGTTCGTAGGGCTGCTGCTGTCGGTGCTGTTGTACCCGGCGGTGTCGGACATTGGAGGCGTAGGTGTTATGCTGCCGGCCATTATGGCGCTGTTCTTCGGCTATCTGGGCGTGCGCATTGCTTGGAACAAGCGGGATGAGCTGACGGAAAAGCTGATTGAGCTGTGGAACCAGCGCAAAGCGGCCCCTGCTATCGATGAGACTAGCGGGTTCGAGGAGCATAAGATTTTGGATACGAGCGTTATTATTGATGGGCGGATCGCCGACATTTGCAAAACCGGCTTTATTGAGGGAACGCTGGTTATTCCTGAATTTGTGCTGGAGGAGCTGCAGCATATTGCCGATTCTTCGGACTTACTCAAGCGCAACCGCGGCCGCCGGGGGCTGGATATTTTGAACAAAATCCAGAAAGAGCTTGATGTGCGCGTGCTTATCTATGAAGGAGATTTCGAGGAAATCAGCGAGGTGGACAGCAAGCTGGTGAAGCTGGCCAAGGCGCTGCATGGCAAAGTGGTAACGAATGATTTTAACCTGAATAAGGTGTGCGAGCTGCAAGGCGTATCTGTACTCAACATTAACGATTTGGCGAATGCGGTGAAGCCAGTTGTGCTGCCGGGTGAAGAAATTATTGTGCAGGTCATTAAGGACGGCAAGGAGCATGGACAGGGTGTCGCTTATCTCGACGATGGCACGATGATCGTAGTAGAAGGCGGACGCGAATATATCGGCACAACGATGGAAGTGCTTGTAACGAGCGTGCTGCAAACATCTGCGGGACGGATGATTTTCGCCAAGCCGAAGCTGTTGGAAAAAGCACAGTAAAAAAGGTATGATAGAGGGGATACAATACCGGCACACAGATTTGAGGGGAATACGACATGGGGGCAAAATGGGGAGTTGTCGTCGTCGCGGCCGGACGCGGTTCGCGAATGGGGACAAAAGAAAGCAAGCAGTACCTGGAAATGCAGGGCAAGCCGATTGTTGTACATACGCTTGAGCTGTTTGCTTCGCTTGATAACCTTGCTGAAATTATCGTCGTTGTCGGCGCTGATGATGTGGGGCGCGTGGAAGAGCTGGTCAACCGCTTTGGCATTGCCAAGGTGAAGGCAGTTGTTGCAGGCGGCAGCGAAAGGCAGCATTCGGTGTATAGCGGCATTCAGGCGCTTTCACCTGCTATAGAGTGGGTCATGGTGCATGATGGCGTGCGGCCGCTTGTGACGGCAGCTGCGGTCGGCGCCTGCTGCTCTGTGGCGGAGCGTGAAGGCGCGGCTGTGCTGGCAGTACCAGTGAAGGATACGATTAAACAGGTGGGCGATAACGGCTTGATCGTATCGACGCCTGACCGCCGAAGCTTGTGGGCGATTCAAACGCCGCAGGCTTTTCGTCGTGAACTGCTTGTGCGTGCGCATGAGCAGGCCCATGCAGAGGGTTTTCTGGGGACGGACGACGCGATGGTTGTCGAGCGAATGGGCGCACCGGTTGCCGTTGCGGAAGGCGATTATACAAATATAAAAATTACGACGCCTGAGGACTTGCCATGGGCGGAGTTTTTGCTCGCAAAGCGGGAGAGAGGGGAACGCTGACTATGATTCGTGTAGGACAAGGCTTTGACGTTCATCAATTGGTAGAAGGAAGGCCGTGCATTATCGGCGGTGTAACCATTCCATATGAAAAAGGGCTGCTAGGGCATTCCGATGCCGACGTGCTGCTGCATGCGATTACCGATGCGATTTTGGGCGCATTGGCGCTGGGCGATATCGGGAAGCATTTTCCCGATACGGACCCTGAGTTCAAGGATGCGGACAGCTTGAAGCTGCTTGTACATATTTGGGGACTCGTCAAGGAGCGCGGCTATAAGCTGGGAAACATTGACTCGACCATTATTGCACAACGTCCCAAGATGCTGCCCTTTATTCCGCAAATGGCGGAAATTATCGCAGGCGCCTTGGAGGCAGATGTGTCCCAGGTGAATGTGAAGGCGACGACGACGGAGCAGCTCGGCTTCACTGGACGTGGCGAAGGAATTGCGGCACAATCCGTTGTTTGCCTGATTAAAGATGTGATATAATCGCAATAATTTTTGAGAGCTGGGATGGGAAAAGACTTCTTCACGCTGTTGGTTTATCTAGGGTGTGTATGCAAACCAGAATCCGGATACTCATGCATAGGTAGCTTTGCCGCCAGAGGCTGGCGACAGCCGTTACGCTTGAAATATAGGAAAGTATATGATTTTGCCATACTTTCTCTCTATTTCTCGGAATGAAACGCGCCACGCCGCCAATTGACAGCGAAAGCCGTTTCACCTTGAGGACTGAGGTTGCGCTATTCTGGCTTTTGAGAGGATTTGAGGTCTTAAGCGGACAGGAAATCCGTTATGCCCTTGATTTTCCTGTCAAAATAACGATCGGGAGCACATTAGCGTCTTCTGAGTCCGCGTCCTGCCATAACCCGTGTTTCGGCTGTAATAGCGGCTGCTGTGTCCGCCTAATGCCTATGGCATGAAGCTGACTTTCGATACGCAGGCTCCTGTTCATGTTTGATGCTATAATCAATCAAGATTATTATGTGGCTTGCTTACGTTGGCATACATGTCCTAAAGTATTTTGCTAAAGATATAGCAAAAGCATTTTGTTCAAGGCAAGGCGAAGGTTATATTTAGGAAACGCAGCAGGTTTTTTTAAGGAAAGCTTAGTAATAGCTGATTTACTGCAAGGATGTAAGAAGTAGGGTGAAAAAGTCGTAGTGGAGAGAAAAGGGGTTGCTGGAGAAGCGATAGCGTTCGTTTAAAGCTTTCCGTAGGAAAGCAGCATCGTAAGCTTATGCTTTTACCCTTAAGTTTCAACGGCCTAGCCGGTTAATTCAAGGAAACTCAGGGGTAATGGCGATCGGAAGCAAGCTCTTTTCGCGCAGCGCAGACTCTTTTTCACCTTACTTATCTTACGAGTTTGGCAGTACTAAAAGCGCAAGGCTGCAAGCGACTAGGGAGGGGCGATTTACCAATGACACAAGAAATTCGCGTACGATACGCACCGTCGCCGACGGGGCATCTGCATATTGGCAATGCAAGAACGGCCTTATTTAATTATTTGTATGCCCGCAATTTGGGCGGAAAGTTTATTATCCGCATCGAGGATACGGATGTGAAGCGCAATATTGCCGGCGGAGAAGAAAGCCAGCTCACTTATTTGAAATGGCTCGGCATTGACTGGGATGAAAGCATCGACGTTGGCGGCGACTACGGTCCTTACCGTCAGACGGAGCGTCTTGATATTTACGAAAAATATTGGCAGGATTTGCTGGATCGCGGCCTAGCTTACCGCTGCTACTGCACCGAAGAGGAGCTGGAGCGTGAGCGCGAGGAGCAGACAGCCCGGGGCGAAACGCCGCGTTATTCCGGACTGCATCGCAATCTGACAGATGAGCAGCGCACGGCATTTGAGGCAGAAGGCCGCGTGCCAAGCATTCGTTTCCGCGTGCCGGAAGGCCGCACCTACAAATTTGACGATGTCGTAAAAGGTGAAATCAGCTTTGATACGGCGGAAACAGGCGATTTTGTCATTGTGAAAAAAGATGGCATCCCGACGTACAATTTTGCCGTTGCGCTGGATGACCACCTGATGAAAATTAGCCACGTGCTGCGGGGCGAAGACCATATTTCCAACACGCCGCGCCAATTGATGATTTATGAAGCATTTGGCTGGGAGCCGCCTTGCTTTGGTCATATGACGCTGATCGTTAACGAAACTCGCAAAAAGCTCAGCAAGCGCGATGAGTCGATTATCCAATTCATTGAGCAATACGATTCGCTAGGCTATTTGCCAGAGGCGATGTTCAACTTTATTACGCTGCTCGGCTGGTCGCCGGAAGGCGAGCAGGAGATTTTCACCCGTGAGCAATTGATTGAAGTATTCAATGCTGAGCGCCTCAGCAAAAGCCCGGCCGTATTCGATACGCAGAAGCTGAGCTGGATGAACAATGAATATTTGAAAAAAACAGATCTGGCGCGCGTCGTCGAGATGTGCCTGCCGCATTTGGTTAAAGCTGGCCGCGTATCTGAGCCATTGGATGAAGCTGGCCGCGCATGGGTGAGCAGTCTCGTGGCGTTGTACCAGGACAAGCTGCGTTATGCAGCGGAAATCGTACCGCATACCGAGATTTTCTTCCAAGAGGCTGCCCAAGATGAAGAAGAAGCGACAACTGTGCTTGCAGAAGAGCAGGTGCCTGTCGTGCTTGCGGCTTTCCTCGCACAAGTAGAAGCAACACCAGCCGAGGCATTTGATGAAGGTAGCGTGAAGGCTTCCATTAAAACAGTGCAAAAGGATACCGGCTTCAAAGGCAAACAGCTGTTTATGCCTATCCGTGCCGCGTTGACCGGACAGACGCATGGACCGGACTTGAACCAATCCATCGTGCTGCTTGGCCAAGCGAAAGTCATCGCGAGACTGAACGAGCGGTTGGGCCGCTAGGCTTGCTGCACGGGGAGAGGGCCGTGGCGCGAGTATTCGCGCTGGGCGTGCTCTTTTTCACCGTACGATTACGCCCGGACACAATGCCTCTTGTCACATAAGGGTGGATTGGGTATACTAGGGCTACTATTAGGAAGTTTACAATTAACAAGCTATGAACAGGAAAAGTACGTTTTGCTGGATTTGCAGAGAGGACAACCGTCATTGCATCCAGGCCGGGTTACCCGCGGCTATTGGACAATGTAGCTGCAAGTTGTCTAATTCGGCGGGCGGAAAATTGCACCTGGGAGCTTTGTTCCGAGCCAGAGGCCCGAACAGCTGTCATGGAACGAGAGAAGTTTCGTTCGCATGCTGCGTCGGCGGCGCTTGTGGGGTAGGCGGCAACGTAAGCCTGCGTTAAAGGCTTTGAGATGGATAGCAGCTGAGCTATCTGGCAGCCATAGGTTGAAGTGGGCGAAGGCAGACATGCCGAAGCTTGCTGCGAGCGGCGCAGATATGTTGTCAGGCTATTCAAGCAGAGTGGGACCGCGATTGAACACACGCCTCTGCAGCATGCAAATGCTGTGGGGGCTTTTTTATATGGATATGCGGCGGCCAGCTAGGCAGGACTAAGGAGCTGCGAGGAAATTAGCGGTACTTCATTTCGTCGCAGTCTCTAAGAGGGGCAGCGGCCTGCTGGCTTGAGAGGAGATAAGCTGATGTTTCGCCATATACGTTCAGATATTGAAGCGGTATTCGAAAATGATCCGGCCGCCAGAAGTCGCTTTGAGGTCGTCTTCACTTATTCCGGCCTGCATGCGATTTGGGCGCATCGGGCAGCGCATTATTTTTTTCGTCACAAATGGTTTACGGTTGCGCGTATCATATCTCAATTCAGCCGTTTTATGACGGGCATTGAAATTCACCCAGGTGCTACGATCGGCGATCGGCTGTTCATCGACCACGGGATGGGCATTGTCATCGGCGAAACATGCGAAATTGGCAATGATGTCGTCATTTATCAAGGGGTTACGCTTGGCGGTACGGGCAAGGAGAAGGGCAAGCGCCATCCGACCATCGGCAACAATGTCGTCATTGGCTCGGGCTCGAAGGTGCTGGGATCGTTCAAAATTGGCGATAATTCAAATGTAGGCTCGAATGCGGTTGTGCTGCGCGAGGTGCCGCCTAATTGTACCGTTGTAGGCAACCCCGGCAGAGTGGTGAAACGAAATGGCGAACGGGTGAAGGACAGACTGGAGCACAACCAGCTGCCTGACCCGGTTATCGAAATGCTGCGTGATATGCAAAAAGAAATTGATCGTTTGAAAACAGAGTTGAAAGAGCTCAGGGAGCCTGTAACTGGAGGGGATTTACGAAAATGACGCTACATCTGTATAATACATTGACCCGCACGAAGGAAGCTTTTGAATCGCAGGAGCCAGGGAAAGTTAAAATGTACGTATGCGGGCCGACGGTATACGATTATATTCACGTTGGAAATGCAAGGCCGTTTATTTTCTTCGATGTCGTTCGGCGGTATTTGGAGAGCACAGGCTATGAGGTGAATTATGTCGTCAACTTTACGGACGTGGATGATAAGATGATCCGCAAAGCGGAGGAGCTGGGATCTACGGTTCCAGAAGTGGCGGAGACATTTATCGCGGCATTCAATGCGGATCTCGAAGCGCTTGCCGTGCATAAGGCAACACTGAACCCACGCGTAACGGAGCATATTACGGAAATCGTCGATTTTATTCAAGGCCTGCTGGACAAGGACATTGCTTATGAGAGCGAAGGCGATATTTATTTCCGCACCGCGAGGTTCGAGGAATACGGCAAGCTGTCTCATCAAAATCTGGAGGAGCTGCAATTCGGCATCCGGATTGAAGTAGGCGATCGCAAGGAGAGTCCTAAGGATTTTGTGCTGTGGAAAGGCGCAAAGCCGGGCGAGATTTTCTGGGAAACGCCGTGGGGACCGGGCCGTCCAGGCTGGCATATCGAATGCTCGGCAATGGCGCGCAAGCATCTCGGGGACACGCTCGATATTCATGGCGGCGGACAGGACCTGCAGTTCCCGCATCATGAGTGCGAGGTCGCACAGTCGGAAGCATTGACGGGCAAACCGCTGGCGAATTATTGGATGCATAACGGCTATATTAACATTGATAATGTGAAAATTTCCAAATCGCTGGGCAATGGTATTGCGGTGCATGAGCTGGTGAAGCAGGTGAAGCCGCAAGCGATTCGTTATTTTATTTTGTCTGGACATTATCGCAGTCCGCTTAACTTCAACGAAGAAGCGCTAAAGCAAGCGGCAAACAGCGTGGAGCGCATCGCGAACAGCGTGTCCAATTTGCGCCATCGTCTGCAAGTGCTGAAGAGCGAGGGGCAGACGGGAGCTGCGGCGTTCGAGCTTGATGCTCGCTTGGCGGAAATTATGAGCGTATTTGAAGCGAAAATGGACGATGACTTCAATACGCCGGATGCGATTACCGCGGTCTTTGATCTGGTTGGCGAAGCGAATCAATATTTGAATCGCGCAGATGTGAGTGCCGAGGGCGTGCAGGCTTTTCTGGATGTGCTGGAGCAAATGGACGAGGTGCTTGGCTTAATTCCGCCACAGTCGGCTGAAGCGGATCTGCTTGATGAGGAAATTGAGCAGCTGATTGTCGAAAGAACGGAAGCGCGCCAGTCGAAAAACTGGGCTAGAGCAGACGAAATTCGCGATTTGCTGACAGAGAAAGGCATCGCTCTTGAGGATACGCCGCAAGGCATCCGTTGGCGCCGCCTATGAGTGAACCGCATAACAGCGAGGCGCTAGCGAACGATTTATTGTTTTACTCGCCTTCGAAAAAAACAAATCTGCTGAATCCCGTCGTGCTCGCCTATGTGGGCGACAGTGTGTTCGAGCTGCTGGTCCGCCAATACTTGGTGTCCCTGCCGAACCATAAGCCGCATCACCTGCACCGCGAAGCGACGGGCATCGTCTCGGCCAAGGCGCAGCGGCGGATTTTGCTGGAGCACTGGCAGCCGCTGCTGACGGAGGAAGAGGCAGATGTGGTGCGGCGCGGACGCAATACGAAGTCAGGTGCGCCGCCTAAAAATGCTGACCCCGCCGATTATCGTCAAGCAACCGCGCTTGAATGTCTCGTTGGGTATTTATATTATGAAGGCCGCATTCAGCGCTTGCATGAGTTATTCGCCTGTGCGATTGCAGCAAGAGAAGACGGAGAGGAACGGCTGGCACAGCCAGCCGCCCCTTCCACCGCAGCCAAGAAAACAAAGGAGGGCGAATAATGACTGAAACTACCCCGCAAGATGAAATTATTGCTGGCAAGCATCCCGTACTGGAGGCGCTTCGTTCCGGGCGTGAAATCAATAAAATTTGGATCGCCGAAGGCGCCCAGAAGAGCATGACACAGCCGATTACGGCAGAGGCGAAAAAAAGCGGAATTATCGTGCAATTTGTCGATAAAAGGAAGCTTGATGGCATGGCCGAGGGCGTTCAGCATCAAGGCGTTATTGCGCAGGCGGCTGCTTTTCGCTACGCCGAGATTGAAGAAATATTAGAAGCGGCGCGCAGCCGCAATGAGACGCCTTTTATTTTGCTGCTGGATGAAATTGAGGACCCTCATAATTTGGGCTCAATTCTGCGGACCGCGGAATGCACCGGCGTTCATGGCGTTATTATTCCGAAGCGCCGCGCGGTCGGATTAACGGCTACCGTCTCCAAAACGTCGGCGGGAGCGGCGGAATATGTGCCCGTTGCCCGCGTGACAAACCTGGCGCAAACGATCGATCGGCTCAAGGAAGAAGGCATATGGATAGCAGGTACGGATGTCAGTGCCAAGCAGGAAATTTATTCGATGAAATTCGACATGCCGCTTGCTGTCGTCATCGGCAATGAAGGCAAAGGGATTGGCCGCCTCATCAAAGAAAAATGCGATTTTCTGGTGAAGCTTCCGATGCAGGGCCAGCTAAATTCGCTGAATGCCTCCGTTGCTGCGGGCGTGTTCATGTACGAAGTGGTTAGACAGCGCCGGAGCGTTTAAAGCATGAAACGGCGTGACGATATTTTGCTAGTGGATGGCTACAACATGATTGGGGCCTGGCCCGTGCTGGAAAAGCTGAAAGCCATCGATCTCGAGGAAGCAAGGGACAAGCTGCTTGATATGCTCGCGGATTATCAGGGGTTTACCGGCATGGCGGTCTATGTCATTTTCGATGCGCATCAGGTGCCTGGGCTTGGAGCGACCTTCAAGCACCACAAGCTGACAATTGTGTATACGAAGGAAAAGGAAACAGCGGATGAATGCATTGAGCGCATGGTAGTTGAGCTGTTTCAAAAAAGACGCCATTTGTATGTCGCTACTTCTGATCTCGTAGAACAGCATGTCGCTTTCGCCCATGGGGCGCTTCGCCTCTCGGCACGAGAGCTGTTAATTGAAATTGAGCAGAACCGCAAGCAAATTGAGCTTACGCTGAGGGAAGAAACGAAGAGCCGCCGCAATACGGTGGACAACAGTCTTAGCCTTGAAATTCGCATGCAGCTGGAAAGGCTTAGGCGAGGCAAGAAATAACAGTGCGCCCTAAGGCTGCGGTGAATTATTTCTGGATGTATCTGTAAAATTTTCGACACTTTGAATAGGTTTTGTTATCGATTCGGGGTCTAAATCGGTTGACGTTGTCAGGTTACATAATGTATACTGGCTCTATATTTGCTGGCTATGAATCTAGCGGCGTACGCCTTGCAGGCCGGAGGGATAGTTTGTGAGCATCGACCTCAAAGAATGGAGTACGCTCGAATATGACTGCAGTACGGACGAGGAAATCGTAGAAGCGGTTCGCAATGGCGACAGTCTGGCGCTCGAATATTTGATTAACAAATATAAGAATTTCGTTCGAGCTAAAGCACGCTCTTATTTTCTTATCGGTGCGGACCGGGAAGATATTGTGCAGGAAGGCATGATCGGACTGTATAAGTCTATTCGCGACTTTAAAGGGGACAAGCTCGCAAGCTTTAAAGCATTTGCAGAGCTGTGCATTACGCGGCAGATTATAACGGCGATTAAGACGGCCACCAGGCAGAAGCATATCCCGCTCAATTCCTATGTCTCGCTCGATAAGCCCATTTACGATGAAGACTCCGATCGTACTTTGCTTGATGTCATATGCGGGACCCGGGTATCAGATCCGGAAGAGTTGATCATTAACCAGGAAGAGTTTAGCGGTCTGGAAGACAAAATGTCCGAAATTTTGAGTGATCTTGAACGCAAGGTGCTCATGCTTTATTTGGATGGAAGGTCCTATCAGGAAATAGCAGTTGATCTGGATCGTCATGTGAAGTCTATTGATAATGCACTACAGCGCGTGAAGCGGAAGCTTGAACGTTATTTGGAAGTCCGGGACATAAGCGGGTAACAGTGTCATCATACTTATAGCTTAAGTGAGAATGCAGAAGCTGTCCTTTTCTCTGTAATTGTAGAAGAGGATGGCTTCATTTCCGTTTTAAATCGGAAAATGCTGCCTATACTTGTAGAAACAGGGCGGACCCGATGCCGCCTTGTTTCCAGCTTTTGTACAAGCTCGCATTCTATCTTTTACATTGACATCCAGTATGTCGTGTGATAAAGTGTTCGGGTAGGCCTAAATATGAGGTTTTTTTTCGTGTTGGCCTTCATTTCATCTTGAGGTACTGCATGTTTCAGGGTGAACAGGTATTTAGTAGCAGTTCGGGAGGTGTAATTCAATGCGGGTTATTATCACGTTGGCATGCACAAACTGCAAACAGAGAAACTATGCGAGCAGCAAGAACAAACGCAATCACCCCGACCGCATCGAGTTGAAGAAGTTTTGCAAGTTTTGTAACGAGCAGACTCCTCATCGCGAGACGAGATAGTCAAATGGAGGTGTGACCGTGGCATTTTTGGCTAAAGTGAAGCAAAGCTTCGGAACAACGTTTGGTTTCTTTGCTGACAGCTGGGCAGAACTGAAAAAGGTTCGTTGGCCAAACCGTAAAGAGTTGACAAGCTATTCTATCGTTGTCGTTTTGACGATTACGGCTGTGACGATTTACTTTTGGCTTCTTGACATCGGGATCTCGTCTCTAGTTGAACTGATTGTTTAAGAAGGGTCCAAAGGTGAATTGAAATGGAAAAAAGATGGTATGTCGTACACACTTACGCCGGTTATGAGAACAAAGTAAAAGCCAATTTGGAACGCCGTTTGGAATCGATGGGCATGGAAGACAAGATCTTCCGCGTACTAGTTCCGATGGAAGAAGAAGTGGTCGAGAAGGACGGCAAGAAAAAAACCGTTCAACGTAAAGTTTATCCAGGCTACGTTCTCGTAGAAATGGTTCAAACTGACGATTCTTGGTATGTTGTTCGCAATACGCCGGGTGTTACAGGATTCGTAGGATCGACAGGATCAGGCTCGAAGCCGATCGCTCTTATGCCAGACGAAGTCGAACAGATTTTGAAGCATATGGGTATGGAGGAACCGAAGCCGAAGATCGAATTCGATCTGAAGGAAACTGTACGGGTCAAGGAAGGTCCGTTCGCGGATTTCGTTGGTACAGTAGAAGAAATTTTGCTGGACAAAGCGAAGCTCAAGGTTCATGTCAACATGTTTGGCAGAGAAACGCCAGTTGAGTTGGATTATACTCAAGTGGAAAAGATCTAGTTCCGGTATTTCTGTAGAACGCCAGCTTGCTGGGGGGATGCAGAAGCACCAAACTCGTTAGTTGTATGTTGTGGATTACCAGGGTAAGGAGGTGTATAGTCATGGCTAAGAAAGTCATCAAGATGGTCAAACTGCAAGTTCCTGCAGGTAAAGCGAATCCAGCTCCACCTATCGGTCCGGCGCTCGGTCAAGCAGGCGTTAACATTATGGCGTTCTGTAAAGAGTTTAACGCTCGTACAGCAGATCAAGCAGGTTTGATTATTCCGGTTGTTATTTCCGTATTTGAGGATCGTTCATTCACATTCGAAACTAAAACTCCACCGGCAGCAGTATTGCTCCGCGTAGCAGCAGGTATCGAAAAAGGATCAGGCGAGCCGAACAAGAAGAAAGTAGCTACCGTTAATCGCGCTAAGGTCCGTGAAATCGCGGAACAAAAAATGCCCGACTTGAATGCAGCTTCCGTTGAAGCAGCAATGCTTATGATCGAAGGCACTGCACGCAGCATGGGCGTTACAATCGTTGACTAATTGCGTTTGATCCGTTAGGATAACAAACGAAGGGCTGACTGTTACAAGGATGCTCGGACTGTGAAGCTTAGGCTTCACTGTGGGAGGATTTTCCCTAGGAGGATTTTCCGCTATAACCACTTGAGGAGGATATTTACAATGGCTAAACATGGCAAGAAGTATGTAGAAGCTTCCAAGCTGATCGATAGCGAAGCGACTTACGAGTCGTTAGAAGCGATTGAGCTTGTGAAAAAAGCAGCAACAGCTAAATTCGACGAATCCGTTGAAGTTGCTGTACGTCTGGGTGTAGACCCTCGTAAACAAGACCAAGCAGTGCGCGGCGTCGTTGTACTTCCGCACGGTACTGGTAAAACTAAACGCGTCCTCGTATTCGCAAAAGGCGACAAAGCGAAGGAAGCAGAAGCTGCTGGCGCTGATTTTGTCGGCGACGCAGACATGATTAACAAAATCCAACAAGGCTGGTTCGATTTCGACGTTTGCGTAGCAACGCCGGATATGATGGCTGAAGTTGGTAAACTTGGTCGTATTCTCGGTGGTAAAGGCCTTATGCCTAACCCTAAAGCCGGCACAGTAACGTTTGACGTTTCTAAAGCCGTGCAAGAGATTAAAGCCGGTAAAATTGAATACCGTCTGGACAAAGCTGGTCAAATCCATGCTCCAATCGGTAAAGTATCCTTTGATGCTGATAAGCTTGATGCTAACCTTCGCGCTCTTGTAGAAGCTTTGGTTCGTGCTAAACCAGCTGCAGCTAAAGGTGTATACTTGAAAAACATCGCCGTTTCCTCGACAATGGGCCCTGGCGCTCGCGTCTCCGCTGCTAGCTACCGCTAATAGCAAGGAACGGAACTAAAATCGAACACGCATACCGTAGACAGTAGGTGCCGAAAGGCTTAATTTCCTACCGAGGTGTTATGATAAAGCGTTTGTGTGCGGCCTTGGGTCGTACTAACGAACCATCATGGCCTTCGCTACTTAATAGCGGAGGCTTTTCTCATGCATCGCGGCAAGAGATCTGACTCGTCAAATAACGGAATGTACAAATAATACAGGAGGTGTACAGTTTGGCAAACGCAAAAATCATCCAAGAGAAACAACAAGCGGTTGAAGTTATTACAGCAAAGCTTCGTGATAGCTCCAGCACTGTCGTTGCCGATTATCGCGGATTGAACGTTGCGCAAGTTACAGAACTTCGCAAACAACTGCGTGAGGCTGGCATCGAGTTTCAAGTTTTGAAAAACTCGCTAGTTCGCCGTGCTACTGAAGCAGCTGGTCTTTCTGAGTTGAATGAGATTCTAACTGGACCGACAGCTATTGCTTTCGGTAACGAAGATGCAGTTGCTCCAGCAAAAATTCTTAATGATTTCGCTAAAAAGAACGACGCTCTGAAACTTAAAGGCGGCGTTGTTGAAGGTAAAATCGTTGATATGGATCAAATCAAAGCGCTGGCGGAACTTCCGTCCCGCGATGGATTGCTTTCCATGCTCCTCAGCGTATTGCAAGCCCCAGTGCGCAACTTCGCGCTTGCGGTTAAAGCAGTTGGCGAGCAAAAAGAAGCTCAAGCTTAATTTTTTTCACACGTATCGAATCTGCTGCTCGTTTAAACTTGCAGCTTAAAAAAACTAAACCCACTTCTGGAGGTATAACCATGTCTAAAGATCAAATCTTGGAAGCCATTAAAGTTATGACCGTTCTTGAACTGAACGATCTTGTTAAAGCAATCGAAGAAGAATTCGGCGTTACTGCTGCTGCTCCTGTAGCTGCTGTTGGCGGCGGCGCAGCTGTTGAAGCTGAGCAAACTGAGTTCACTGTTATCCTTAACAACGCTGGTGCTTCCAAAATCAACGTTATCAAAGTCGTTCGCGAAATCACAGGTCTTGGCCTGAAAGAAGCGAAAGATCTGGTTGATAGCGCTCCTAAAGCAATCAAAGAAAACGTTGCTAAAGAAGAAGCAGAAGCAGTTAAAGCTAAGCTTGAAGAAGCTGGCGCAGCTGTAGAAGTTAAGTAATATCTCTTCTTTAGAAGATAGCGGGCCCCTTGAAACGCTACGTTTCAAGGGGTTCGTTCTATGTTTAAAATAAAAATATTTATAAGCTAGACACTTATAAATGTTTTTATTTCATCGCGAAACGGAAGCTTTGCCACCAGAGGACGGCAACAGCCGTTTACGCTTGAATCTATGAAAGTATAAGGTTCGACCTTATCAGGTCAGGGGGGATTCGCATGTCAGACCATTACTATTCGCCAAGCCCCGGCGTGAAAAGTGACCGGCGCATTCACGAAGAAAAGCTGCGCGGTTTTGAATTGAAATTTATGACGGATGCTGGCGTTTTTTCGAAAACGGGTGTCGATTACGGCACGCGTGTGCTGCTGGATGCACTGGAGCTGAAGGGCGAACGCAGCGTATTGGATGTCGGGTGCGGATACGGGCCGATCGGTCTTACCATTGCTCGGCTTGCTCCGGAAAGCCATGTAACGATGATAGATGTGAATGAAAGAGCGGTAGAGCTGTCCAAAGAAAACGCGCACAACAACGGCATAAAGAATATAACGGTTTATCAAAGCGACGTGTATGAAGCGGTTCGGCAGTCCACATTTGATATGATCGTCACTAACCCTCCTATACGGGCTGGGAAAGAGATTGTACATCGTATTTTTGAAGAAGGCTATGGGCTATTGGCTCCTGGCGGAACGATGTGGGTCGTCATTCAGAAAAAGCAGGGCGCCGCATCAGCGGAAGCGAAGCTTGAGACGTTGTTCAGTGAAGTAATCGAAGTGACGAAAGATAAGGGCTATCGAATTTACAAAGCTGTTAAATGAGTCATTTGATTCCTTGACTTGACTTTCTATATGTGGTAAGATTATAAAATGTCAGCATTAAATTGGGCTAAATCTCTTTAGTCAACTAAAATGTCAAGTGCGAATTTTTAGCGCAAAATGCATATAGAATGCGTAGTTGACGTATAATGTTTACATTTTGGGCAAAATTACTTGATATGGATTCTATACGCTTGCGCTGCGTATGGTTGGCTCGTGGAACATGCTCTTTTTTCGAACTATTCGATAAGGGCTTTTCTTTATTTGAATAAGTAAGCAGTTACGCAGTACGTTTCGTTGCTGTGAGACAGACATGAGGGGTGAGGTTAAGTTGGCAGGACAACTTGTTCAGTATGGTCGGCGCACGCGGAGAAGTTATGCCCGAATCAACGAGGTGCTGGAAGTCCCGAACCTGATTGAAATCCAACAAAAATCGTACGAAAAATTCTTGGAAACGGATTTAATTGAGTTATTCCAAGATATTTCGCCGATTCAGGACTTTACGGGCAATCTATCGCTTGAGTTTATCGACTACAGCTTGGGCGAACCGAAATATTCGGTCGATGAATCAAAAGAACGCGATGTGACGTATGCTGCTCCACTACGCGTGAAAGTGCGGCTCTTTAATAAAGAGACGGGCGAAGTGAAGGAACAGGAAGTTTTCATGGGTGACTTCCCGCTGATGACAGAGACCGGCACGTTTATCATTAACGGAGCGGAACGGGTTATTGTCAGCCAATTGGTGCGCTCCCCAAGTGTGTACTTCAGCACGAAGGTTGATAAAAACGGGAAGAAAAACTACACAGCGACCGTTATCCCGAATCGTGGAGCTTGGTTAGAGCTGGAGACGGATGCTAAAGATATTGTCTACGTTCGTATCGACCGCACTCGGAAAATTCCGGTTACGGTACTTTTGCGTTCGTTAGGCTTCGGCACTGACGCTGAAATATTGGAATTGCTCGGCCATGACGAGTATATTCGCAATACGCTTGATAAAGACAACACGGATTCTACCGAGAAAGCGCTGATCGAAATTTATGAGCGCCTTCGTCCAGGTGAGCCGCCTACGCTTGATAACGCGAAGAGCTTGCTCGTAGCACGCTTCTTTGATCCGAAACGCTATGATCTAGCAAATGTAGGACGTTACAAGATTAACAAAAAGCTTCATATCAAAAACCGTCTATTCAACCAGCGCTTGGCTGAAACGCTTGTCGATCCTTCGACAGGTGAAATCATTGCCGAAGCAGGTCAAATGATTGACCGCCGCTTGCTGGATGACATTTTGGAGAAGCTTGAAACAAATGTCGGCTTCAAAACGTATCATGTCGCCAATGGCGTACTTGATGCAGATAGTATTCCACTGCAAGCAATCAGTGTATTCTCGCCGCTTGACGAATCCAAAGTGATTAAAGTCATCGCGAACGGAATTATTGATAAAGCAGTGAAACACGTCACGCCGGCAGATATTATTGCTTCCATTAACTATTTCCTTAACCTGCTTCAAGGTGTAGGAAGCACGGATGACATTGACCACTTGGGCAACCGTCGTCTGCGTTCTGTAGGGGAGCTTCTGCAAAACCAATTCCGTATCGGTTTATCCCGTATGGAAAGAGTTGTGCGTGAACGGATGTCGATTCAGGATGCTAACGCGATTACGCCGCAGGCGCTGATTAACATTCGTCCCGTTATAGCTTCGATTAAAGAGTTCTTTGGATCCTCACAGCTCTCGCAGTTTATGGACCAAACGAATCCGCTTGCTGAACTGACGCACAAACGTCGTCTGTCTGCACTCGGACCCGGCGGTTTGACGCGTGAGCGCGCGGGCTTTGAAGTCCGTGACGTCCATCACTCCCACTATGGGCGGATGTGTCCGATCGAGACGCCAGAGGGACCGAATATCGGTCTGATCAACTCCTTGTCCTCCTTTGCTCGCATTAACGAATATGGCTTCATTGAAGCGCCTTATCGTTGGGTAGATGCGAAGACAGGAATTGTAACGGAACAAATTTCCTATTTGACTGCAGATGAAGAAGACAACTATGTAATCGCACAAGCGAATGCGAAGCTGACTCCAGAAGGTACTTTTGAAGATAGCAGCGTTATCGTTCGTTACAACAAGCAAGCTGACAACATCCTTACGATGCCAAGCGAGCGCGTTGACTACATGGACGTTTCTCCTAAGCAGGTAGTATCGGTTGCGACGGCGCTTATTCCGTTCTTGGAAAACGATGACTCCAACCGTGCGCTAATGGGTTCCAACATGCAGCGGCAAGCCGTACCTCTCTTGATCCCGAAAGCACCGCTTGTCGGTACGGGTATGGAGCATAAGTCGGCTAAAGACTCCGGTGTATGTATTGTCTCCAAACATGATGGAATTATTGAACGTGTATCTGCCAATGAAATTTGGCTGCGCCGTGTAGAGCAAATTGACGGCAAGTCGGTAACTGGCGATCTCGTTAAGCATAAGCTTCATAAGTTTACGCGTTCCAACCAAGGAACATGCATTAACCAGCGTCCGCTTGTGCATAAAGGCGACGTTATCCAAAAAGGCGATATTCTCGCTGATGGACCGTCAACTGAGCAGGGCGAATTGGCACTGGGCCGCAACGTGGTCGTTGCCTTTATGACATGGGAAGGCTATAACTATGAGGATGCTATCCTTCTTAGTGAAAAGCTTGTTAAAGAAGATGTATATACCTCGATCCACATTGAGGAATATGAGTCGGAAGCCCGTGATACGAAGCTTGGACCAGAAGAAATTACACGCGACATTCCGAATGTCGGCGAAGAAGCACTGAAAAATCTCGACGAGCGCGGCATTATCCGTGTTGGTGCAGAAATCAGTGCAGGCGATATTCTCGTTGGTAAAGTAACACCTAAAGGTGTAACAGAGCTGACAGCTGAAGAGCGTCTTCTTCATGCGATTTTCGGTGAAAAAGCTCGTGAAGTAAGAGATACTTCGCTTCGCGTACCGCATGGTACTGACGGAATCGTTGTAGACGTAAAAGTATTTACCCGCGAGAACGGCGATGAGCTGCCTCCTGGTGTAAATCAACTCGTTCGTGCTTATATCGCTCAAAAACGGAAAATTTCCGAGGGTGATAAAATGGCTGGACGTCACGGTAATAAAGGGGTTATTGCCCGCATTATGCCGGAAGAAGATATGCCGTTCCTGCCAGATGGCACACCAGTTGAAGTTGTTCTCAACCCACTGGGCGTACCTTCCCGTATGAACATCGGCCAAGCGCTGGAAGTTCACTTGGGTCTCGCTTGTAAACGTCTTGGCTTGCATGCTGCGACGCCTGTATTTGACGGCGCGCGGGAGAATGACGTTTTTGATGCCATGGAAGAAGCAGGCATGCAGCGTAATGGTAAGACTGTACTTTATGATGGCCGTACGGGTGAAAACTTCGAACGTGAAGTTACTGTTGGCGTCATGTACATGATCAAACTCGCGCACATGGTTGATGATAAAATCCATGCTCGTTCCACAGGTCCTTACTCGCTCGTTACGCAACAGCCATTGGGTGGTAAAGCTCAATTCGGCGGACAGCGTTTCGGTGAGATGGAAGTATGGGCGCTTGAAGCATATGGTGCTGCTTACACCTTGCAAGAAATTCTTACAGTCAAATCCGATGATGTTGTTGGTCGCGTGAAGACGTATGAGTCGATTGTTAAGGGCGAGAACGTACCAGAGCCGGGCGTACCAGAGTCATTCAAAGTATTGATCAAAGAACTTCAAAGTTTGGGTATGGACGTCAAAATCCTGACCGAAAATGAAGAAGAGATCGAGCTTAGAGAGTCGGATGACGATGATGACGCAGCAGGAGATAAGCTGAATCTTAATTTAGAAGGCGCTGAAGTAGGCGCTCTTGAATAAAAACCTAGCCCAGCTGCGTGTACGCTTCTAGCGAATACGCAGCCGCTAGTATGCATGAAATAGCCATACATGACGAAGGAGGGTTGCTCCTTGTTGGACGTGAACAACTTCGAGTATATGAAAATTGGGCTTGCCTCGCCTGAGAAAATTCGTTCCTGGTCCCGCGGAGAAGTTAAAAAGCCGGAAACGATCAACTATAGGACGTTAAAACCGGAGAAGGAAGGCCTCTTCTGCGAGAAAATTTTTGGTCCTACCAAAGACTGGGAGTGTCACTGCGGCAAGTACAAGCGCGTTCGCTATAAAGGCGTCGTCTGTGATCGCTGTGGCGTTGAAGTAACACGTGCGAAAGTTCGCCGTGAGCGTATGGGACATATTGAGCTTGCAGCTCCTGTATCCCATATCTGGTATTTCAAAGGGATTCCTAGCCGCATGGGCTTGGCATTGGATATGTCGCCTCGTTCGCTTGAGGAGATCATCTACTTTGCATCTTATGTTGTAACTGATCCTGGTGATACGCCGCTGGAGAAAAAGCAGCTGCTGTCCGAAAAGGAATACCGCAGCTACCGTGAGAAATATGGCTACGGCTTCCACGCTGGAATGGGTGCTGAAGCAGTCAAAAAACTGCTGCAGGACATTGAAGTGGAGAAAGAGCTGGAACAGCTTAAAGAAGAGCTTCGTACGGCTCAGGGCCAACGCCGTAACCGTGCGATCAAGCGTCTTGAAGTTATCGAAGCATTCCGCAATTCTGGCAATGAGCCGGAATGGATGATTCTCGATGTGCTTCCAGTTATCCCTCCTGAGCTTCGCCCGATGGTACAACTGGATGGCGGACGTTTTGCAACGTCTGACCTTAATGACCTGTACCGTCGTGTAATCAACCGTAACAACCGTCTAAAGCGCCTGCTTGATCTGGGTGCTCCTGACATTATCGTGCAAAATGAGAAACGTATGCTTCAAGAAGCAGTTGATGCGCTGATTGATAACGGCCGTCGTGGTCGTCCAGTGACTGGACCGGGTAACCGTCCGCTCAAATCGCTCAGCCATATGCTTAAAGGTAAGCAAGGACGTTTCCGTCAAAACTTGCTCGGTAAACGTGTCGATTACTCTGGCCGTTCCGTTATCGTAGTAGGACCGAACCTGAAGATGTTCCAATGCGGACTTCCGAAGGAAATGGCGCTTGAGCTGTTTAAGCCATTCGTTATGAAAGAACTCGTCAACAAAGGACTTGCGCACAACATTAAGAGCGCGAAGCGCAAAGTTGAGCGCGTAAGCCCTGAAGTATGGGATGTTCTTGAAGAAGTAATTAAGGAGCACCCGGTTCTTCTTAACCGTGCCCCGACCCTTCACAGACTCGGTATTCAAGCATTTGAGCCGATTTTGGTTGAAGGCCGTGCCATCAAGCTTCACCCGCTCGTATGTACCGCTTATAACGCGGATTTCGACGGTGACCAAATGGCCGTTCACGTACCTTTGTCTGCAGAAGCACAAGCGGAAGCTCGCTTGCTCATGCTTGCATCGGGCAACATTTTGAACCCTAAAGACGGCAAGCCAGTCGTTACGCCTTCTCAGGATATGGTTCTCGGCAGTTACTATCTGACGATGGACAACAAGGAAGCGCATGGTACGGGTTCGGTATTTGCAACGGTGAATGAAGCGGTATCGGCGTACCAACGCGGTATTGTTTCGCTGCATGCACGGATCTTTATTCCGGTGAAAGTCTTGAAAAAGACTGTGTTCACCGAAAAACAACAGCAGTCGTTGATGTCAACGACGGTTGGTAAAGTTATTTTCAACGAAATTTTCCCGGAAGATTTCCCGTATATCAACGAGGCTACGAAAACGAACCTGTTGAACGGTACGCCGGATAAATATTTTGTATACGAAAAAGGCAGTGATTTGAAAAAAATCATTGAAGAATTGCCGATAGCAGGCGGTGTAGGTAAAGATTATCTTGGTAATATTATTGCTGAGTGCTTCAGAAACTACCATACGACGCTGACGGCTGTCATCCTTGACCGTATCAAGCAGCTCGGCTTCACTTACTCCACGCGTGCAGGTATTACGATCGCCGTATCGGACGTTATCGTGCCGCCGGAGAAAACAGAGCTTCTTAAGAAATCGGATGATCAGGTTGCTATCGTTATGAATCAGTACCGTCGTGGTCTGATTACGAACGAAGAGCGTTATGACCGGATTATTAGCATTTGGAGCAAATGTAAAGACGAGCTGACGGAAATTTTGATGAAGTCCATGGATCGTTACAACAACATTATGCTCATGGTTGATTCGAAGGCACGGGGTAACAAATCGCAAATCACCCAGTTGGGCGGTATGCGTGGTCTGATGGCCAACCCATCGGGCCGGATTATCGAGTTGCCAATCAAATCGAACTTCCGCGAAGGTCTGACGGTACTCGAGTACTTCATCTCGACGCATGGAGCGCGGAAAGGTCTCGCGGATACAGCTCTTCGTACAGCTGACTCCGGTTACCTGACTCGTAGGCTCGTTGACGTTGCACAAGACGTTATCGTTCGTGAAGAAGATTGCGGAACCGATAAAGGCTTCTCCGTGAGCAAAATTCAAGACGGTAAAGAGGTTATTGAGGATCTGTACGATCGTATTGAAGGCCGTTACGCTTTCGAGACGGTTCGTCATCCGAAGACTGGCGAAGTTATCGTCAGCCGCAATGATCTGATTGACTCGAACAGAGCCGATGCGATTATTGATGCGGGTATTGAAAAACTGCAAATCCGCTCCGTGCTTAGCTGCCGCGCTCGTCATGGCGTATGTAAAACTTGTTATGGCCGCAACCTGGCAACAGGCAAGCATGTTGAAATCGGTGAAGCAGTAGGTATCATTGCCGCTCAATCCATCGGTGAGCCAGGAACACAGCTCACGATGCGTACATTCCATACCGGCGGTGTTGCCGGAGACGATATTACGCAAGGTTTGCCGCGTATCCAGGAGCTTTTCGAGGCGCGTAATCCGAAAGGTCAAGCGATTATCACCGAGCTTGACGGTGTGGTCAAAGAAATTCGTGAAGCGAAGGATCGCCGTGAAATCGAAGTTCAAGGTGAAGCGGAATCCAAAACTTATGCGATCACTTACGGTTCGCGTATCCGTGTTGTAAAAGGTCAGCATCTTGAAGCCGGCGACGAGCTGACAGATGGTTCGATTGACCCTAAAGATATGCTTCGGATTAAAGGCATCCGCGGCGTTCAAAACTATATTTTGCAGGAAGTACAGCGCGTCTACCGGAACCAAGGGGTAGAAATCAATGACAAGCACATTGAAGTCATGGTTAAGCAAATGCTCCGCAAAATCCGTATCGTTGATGCGGGAGAAACGAAGCTTCTGCCAGGCGCATTCGTAGACATTCATGAATATGAATCTGCCAACCGCGAAGCGATCTTTGCTGATAAAGAGCCAGCAGTAGCCAAACCGGTATTGCTCGGTATTACGAAAGCGTCTCTTGAGACGGATTCGTTCTTGTCGGCAGCTTCTTTCCAAGAAACGACTCGCGTCTTGACTGACGCTGCTATTAAAGGCAAAGTCGATCAATTGCTTGGTCTGAAGGAAAATGTTATTATCGGTAAGTTGATTCCAGCTGGTACGGGTATGCCGCGTTATCGCAATATCCGTCTGGTAGGACTTGAGGATGAACAGGAAACTGTTGTAAACCAAGGCGAACTGGAATCAGAAGCAGTTACCGTTGACTAAAGCTTGAAGCATGCATGCGGCGGCGGCCTCCCCTAGTAATTGAGGGGAAGCTGCCTGCGTATGCGTACATCGAGTCTATGGCAGCTTTTCAGAAGAGGTAATGTCTAGCATTTGCGGTTTTTCTGATAAAGCTACTTGACACTCTAGGTGTACAGGTGATACTATATCGAAGTGTGCCTAATTGTGTGATCTTCTACCGCTAAAGGATAGGTGATTCCATGCAGTTTAAAGTTGGCGCGAAACAGACGACGAAGATGCTTGAGCAAGATAAAGCAGTCGAAGTCTACATTGCTCAAGATGCAGATCCGCGAATGAAAGAGAAAGTCATTCATTTGTGTGAGCGGTCGAGTATCCCGGTCAAATGGGTAGAAACGATGCAAGACCTTGGGAAAACCTGTGGAATTGATGTCGGAGCTGCTATGGCAGCGCTCGTAACCGATGATGAATAAAGGAAAAAAGCATTTTTGCTGGTGCAACTTCAACCTGATGATGGACTGGTAAGAATTTTTATTTGTTCTTTTATGAACCACCTGGATCTGTGGGCTTTAAAATTAGGTGTAATGTCTACCATATTAAATGACATGAATAACGGAAGGGGGTGGCAACATGCCAACAATTAACCAGCTAGTCCGTAAAGGACGCCAAGCTAAAGTCGTAAAATCGAAATCGCCAGCTTTGCAAAAAGGTTTCAACGCCTTGAAACGTGAAGCTACAAACATCAGTGCTCCGCAAAAACGCGGTGTGTGCACTCGTGTAGGTACAATGACTCCGAAAAAACCGAACTCTGCACTTCGTAAATACGCGCGTGTACGTTTGACTAACCGCGTAGAGGTTACAGCTTACATTCCGGGTATCGGACATAACCTTCAAGAGCACAGTGTCGTATTGATCCGTGGCGGACGGGTAAAAGACCTTCCGGGTGTACGTTATCATATCGTTCGCGGCGCTTTGGATACAGCGGGTGTTAACAACCGTAACCAAGCTCGTTCGAAATACGGTGCTAAACGTCCTAAAGTTAAGAAATAAAATGGTTTTACCACTAATGAAATTATCATTCAAGAAAGGGGGACTTTCTCATGCCACGCAAAGGTCCTGTAACAAAACGCGATGTGCTTCCGGATCCGGTTTACAATAGCAAACTGGTAACGAGACTCATCAACCGCATTATGATCGACGGTAAACGCGGAACAGCTCAAACGCTGTTGTACGATGCCTTCAAACTGATCCAAGAACGCACGGGTAAAGATCCGATGGAAGTGTTCGAAGCAGCTTTGAAAAATATCATGCCAGTACTTGAGGTTAAAGCACGCCGTGTCGGCGGTGCCAACTATCAAGTGCCGATCGAAGTTAAACCTGAGCGCCGTACATCGCTTGGTCTCCGTTGGCTCGTGAACTACTCACGTAACCGCGGTGAGAAAACGATGGTAGAGCGTTTGGCTGCTGAAATTACTGATGCTTCCAATAACACTGGTGCATCCGTTAAGAAGCGCGAAGATACACACAAAATGGCAGAAGCAAACAGAGCGTTTGCTCACTACCGTTGGTAGGATTCGGCTAACGCTGAATCAACAAATAATCTCATTTAATGAGAGGAGATCAGTTCATGGCTAGAGAGTTCTCCTTGAAAAATACACGGAATATCGGGATTATGGCGCATATCGATGCGGGTAAAACCACTACAACTGAGCGTATCTTGTTCTACACAGGCCGTACTCACAAAATCGGAGAGGTGCATGAAGGCGCCGCTACGATGGACTGGATGGAACAAGAGCAAGAGCGCGGTATTACGATTACGTCTGCCGCGACGACTGCTCAATGGGATGGTCACCGCATCAATATCATCGATACCCCAGGACACGTTGACTTCACAGTAGAAGTTGAACGTTCCCTCCGCGTATTGGACGGGGCAGTTGGCGTTTTCAGTGCAAAAGAAGGCGTTGAGCCTCAGTCCGAAACCGTATGGCGTCAAGCAGACCGTTACGGTGTACCTCGGATCGCTTATATCAACAAAATGGACATTATCGGTGCAGACTTCTTGAACGTTATCAAGGATATGCGCGAGCGTCTACAAGCAAATGCTGTTGCGATTCAAATTCCGATTGGCGCTGAAAGTGATTTCGTAGGCGTTATCGATATCGTTGAACGCGTAGCTTACAAATACAAAGATGATCTCGGAAAAGATCCTGAGAAAATCGAAATTCCTGCTGAGTACGCCGACCAAGTCGAAGAACTCCGTACGGAATTGATCGAGAAAGTTGCCGAGCTGGACGAAGAATTAACGATGAAATATCTGGAAGGCGAAGAAATTACAATTCCAGAAATTAAAGCAGCGCTTCGTAAAGGCGTTTGTGAAGTTAAAATCTTCCCAGTTATCGTTGGCTCCTCGTACCGTAACAA
Source organism: Paenibacillus liaoningensis (assembly GCF_059609455.1). Taxonomy (NCBI): domain Bacteria; kingdom Bacillati; phylum Bacillota; class Bacilli; order Caryophanales; family Paenibacillaceae; genus Paenibacillus; species Paenibacillus liaoningensis. Next base: position 30,456 of record NZ_JCAALU010000026.1, on the reverse strand, counting down.
AGGCGTTCAAATGATGTTGGATGCTGTTGTTGACTACCTTCCATCGCCACTTGATGTACCAGCTATTAAAGGTATGCTTGATGACGGTAGTGAGGAAATTCGTCAATCTTCGGATTCAGAACCGTTCTCGGCTCTGGCATTCAAAATCATGACGGATCCTTATGTAGGTAGATTGACGTTCTTCCGTGTGTATTCTGGCGTCCTGAAATCCGGTTCGTATGTTCTGAATGGTACAAAGAACAAACGTGAGCGTATTGGTCGGATTCTGCAAATGCATGCGAACAGCCGTCAAGAGATTTCCGAAGTTTACTCCGGAGATATCGCAGCTGCAGTTGGTTTGAAAGATACCATTACAGGTGACACGCTTTGCGATGAAAAACATCCGATTATTCTTGAGTCGATGAATTTCCCTGAGCCAGTTATCTCGGTTGCTATCGAACCAAAAACGAAAGCTGACCAAGACAAACTCGGTATCGCGATTTCCAAGCTTGCGGAAGAAGATCCTACATTCCGTGCGCATACGGATGAAGAAACAAACCAAACGATTATCTCTGGTATGGGTGAGCTTCACCTTGAGATTCTAGTTGACCGTATGCTTCGCGAATTTAAGGTTGAGACAAACGTTGGTAAGCCTCAAGTTGCTTATCGTGAGACGTTCCGTCAAGCTGCAAAAGTCGAAGGTAAATTCGTACGTCAATCCGGTGGTAAAGGTCAATATGGCCATTGCTGGGTTGAATTCGTTCCACAAGAGCCGGGTGAAGGCTTCGTGTTCGAAAACAAAGTTGTGGGTGGATCGATTCCTCGTGAATTTATCGCTCCAATCCAAGCTGGTATCGAAGAGTCGATGAAAAACGGCGTTATCGCTGGTTTCCCGCTCGTTGATGTTAAAGCGATTGTTTTCGACGGATCTTATCATGATGTTGACTCCTCGGAGATGGCGTTTAAAATTGCAGGTTCGATGGCGCTTAAAGCTGCCAAAGAAAAATGTAAGCCAGTTCTGCTTGAGCCAATCATGAAGGTTGAAGTTACTGTTCCTGAAGAGTACATGGGCGATGTAATGGGTATGTTGAACTCCCGTCGTGGTCGCATTGAAGGTATGGATACTCGCGCAGGCGCGCAAATTATCCGTGCTAAGGTGCCTCTCTCCGAGATGTTCGGTTATTCCACAACACTTCGTTCCGGTACACAAGGACGCGGTGTATTCTCGATGGAGCTTTCTCACTATGAAGAAGTTCCTAAATCGATTGCTGAAGAGATTATTGCTAAAAACAAAGGCGAATAATGTTTGCTTTTGTCTAGGTTAGTCTTTTTTACTCCGGTTGGCATTACAGCTTGCTAAGCAAGCAAGTGTTCAGCCACTATATAAAACCTTTTAAATATTGAGGAGGATTAAGTTCAATGGGAAAAGCTAAATTTGAACGTAACAAACCGCACGTTAATATCGGTACTATTGGTCACGTCGATCACGGTAAAACGACTCTGACTGCAGCAATCACTACTGTACTTTCCAAAAAATACGGCGGTGCTGCTATCGCTTTTGACCAAATCGATAAAGCTCCAGAAGAGCGCGAGCGCGGTATCACGATCTCGACAGCTCACGTTGAGTATGAGACGCCAGCTCGTCACTACGCTCACGTTGACTGCCCAGGTCACGCCGACTATGTAAAAAACATGATCACTGGTGCTGCACAAATGGACGGAGCAATCCTAGTAGTTTCCGCAGCTGATGGCCCTATGCCACAAACTCGTGAGCACATCTTGCTGTCCAAGCAAGTTGGCGTTCCTTACATCGTTGTATTCCTGAACAAATGCGACATGGTTGAAGACGAAGAGCTTCTTGAACTGGTTGAGATGGAAGTTCGCGACCTTCTTTCCGAGTATGAGTTCCCAGGCGACGACACTCCAATCATCCGCGGTGCTGCTCGTGAAGCTCTGCAAAACCCTGATGGTCCTTGGGCTGAAAAAATCATCGAGCTCTTCGAGCAAGTTGATACTTACATCCCAACTCCTGAGCGCGATGTTGCGAAACCTTTCCTTATGCCTGTCGAGGACGTATTCACAATCACTGGCCGTGGTACAGTAGCAACTGGCCGTGTTGAGCGTGGCGTTATCAAAGTAGGCGACGAGATCGAAATTATCGGTCTTGCTGAAGAGTCCCGCAAATCCGTAGTAACAGGCGTTGAAATGTTCCGTAAATTGCTTGACTCCGCTCAAGCAGGCGACAACGTTGGCGCATTGCTTCGTGGTGTAGACCGTAAAGATATTGAGCGTGGACAAGTATTGGCTAAACCGGGTTCGGTTAAACCACACACTAACTTCACTGCACAAATCTACGTTCTGACTAAAGAAGAGGGTGGCCGTCACAAGCCTTTCTTCACTGGATACCGTCCACAGTTCTACTTCCGTACAACTGACGTTACTGGTATCATCAACCTGCCAGAAGGTACTGAAATGGTTATGCCTGGCGACAACATCACAGTTACTGTTGAGCTTATCGCTCCAATCGCGGTTGAAGAGGGAACTCGTTTCTCCATCCGTGAAGGCGGCCGTACTGTAGGCGCTGGCGCTGTAGCAACTATCCAAAAATAATCGCGTGCGGCTTTAAGCCGCGCTCGAATCAAACCTCTCACCTCGGTGAGAGGTTTTTTATTTTCCATGGACAAGTCATTGACGGGGCTGCTGCATCGCCTTTAATATGAGAGAAGATGTATACAGCTGCGATAGAGGGAAACCTTATGGGAACGTAAGACAGAAGCAGCTTATTATGTAGGGGAGGTTTTATAGAAGATGAGAAAAAATATGTGGGTAGGATTAATGCTGGTACTCGTTTTGGTCATTTCAGCATGTGGGGGCAACAAAGGAAACGGCAATACAGGGGAGCAGGCTTCAACTGCACCAAGCAGTTCTGCTGAAGCAACGGACAGTGGGGCGAAAGAGAATTATAAAATTTCGATCTCGCAATATGTAGAGCATCCATCGCTTGATGCAACAAGAGAAGGATTTATCGCTGCCTTGAAGGATGCGGGTTTGGTTGAAGGTCAAAATTTGACCATTGATTTTAATACGGCTCAAGCAGATCAAGCGAACAACCAAACGTTAGCTCAAAAGATCGCGGCTGATAAAAGTGATTTGGCGTTAGGTATTGCTACACCATCAGCACAAGCGCTTGTGAAAGAAGTGACTGATCGTCCTGTGCTGTTCGCAGCTGTTACCGATCCGATTGATTCGAAACTCGTTACAAATCTTGATGCGCCAGGCGGTCTTGTTTCAGGAGCGTCGGATACAAATCCAGCAGCAATTACAGAGCTTATGGACTTTGTAGCTGCTAATTTTTCGAATGTGAAAAATGTTGGCCTTGTCATTAACGAAGGTGAGCCTAATGCAGTGGTTATGGCTAAAATTGCAGAAGAAGCGCTCGCTAAGCATGATATTAAGCTCGTTCGTGCAGCTGTGAGTAACACATCAGAAGTACAGCAGGCAGCTGCTTCCCTTGTGGGTAAAGTAGATGCACTGTATATTACATTGGATAATTCAGTAGTGAGCAGTCTGGATACATTGATTAAAGTAGCTAATGATAATGACCTTCCGTTTTTCGCAAGTGATCGTGATACGGTTGAGCGTGGTGCCTTTGCAACTATTGGCTTCAAATATTATGATCATGGATACCAAGTAGGCCAAATGGCTGTGGATATTTTGAAAAACGGCAAGAAGCCGGGCGAGATGAAAGTAACGGTGCCGGACAAGCTGGATCTAATTTTGAACATGAAGGCAGCTAAGGAACAAGGCATTACGGTAACCGACGAGATGAAAAATCAAGTCAAGGATGCTGCTTCCAACATTATTGAATAGTTCGCAACTTAACGGGATTTTTTTAAAAAAGTAACGTAACGGCTATTGTCGCCATTAGACGGCAGTAGCCGTTTACAATTGGCCCGTTTTTCATGAGGAGGTTTCCTATTGCTTAGTTTGTTGAAATCGATGCCTGGTGCAATTGAGCTTGGCTTAATTTATGCGTTGATGGCGCTAGGCGTCTACATTACGTATCGGATATTAGATTTTCCCGATTTGACCGTGGAAGGCAGCTTTACTACAGGCGGCGGCATTGCAATGATTTTGATAACGAATGGCATGTCTCCTTGGGTGGCTACTATTGCTGCTTTTGGCGGTGGTGCGGCTGCGGGAGCCATTACCGGGCTTTTGCATACGAAAGGCAAAATAAATGGGCTGCTCTCCGGCATTATTATGATGATTGCCCTTTATTCCATTAATCTGCGAATTATGGGCAAGCCGAATGTGTCGGTATATGGGATGGATACGATTTTTACGACTAGCAACGTACTTGTTATTGTCGTAATCGTGGTTATTGTGACCAAGCTGCTGCTGGATTTGTTTCTGCATACGGACTTAGGGCTAAGCTTGCGTGCAACGGGAGATAATGAGCGGATGATTCGGAGCTTTGGCTCCAACACGGATACGACTAAAATTATCGGCATATCCCTATCCAATGCACTTGTTGCTTTGTCTGGGGCCTTATTCGCACAACAGTCAACTGCTGCTGATATTTCAATGGGGATTGGCGTTATCGTCGTCGGCTTGGCATCGGTTATTATTGGCGAGGCTATTTTTGGAGCTCGGAAGGTGTTCTGGGCCACGCTAGCGGTTGTTCTTGGTTCCATTGTGTATCGGATCATCATTACGATTGCCTATCGGGTTGAGTGGCTCAAAGCTTCTGACTTAAAGCTGATTACAGCGGTAATCGTTATTGTTGCCCTTGTCGTTCCGACCATTCAGAAATCGTTTAAGCAGAAAAAAATGGCACGCAAACGCTCGGCGGAGCTGCTGACTGATCCTGTACAACGTGGAGGTGGGCAGTAATGCTGAACATTTCAAAAGTGTCCAAGCTGTTTAATCCAGGAACTGTTGATGAAAAGACAGCTTTGATTAACATTAATCTGCATCTGATGCCGGGCGATTTTGTAACGGTCATTGGAAGCAATGGTGCAGGGAAGTCTACTTTAATGAACATTATATCGGGAGTCATGCGTCCAGATACCGGCGATGTTGAAATAGCTGGGGATAAAATGACACTGCTGCCCGAATTTAAACGCAGCAAGTGGATTGGGAGAGTCTTTCAAGATCCTATGGCGGGTACAGCGCCGCGCATGACGATTGAGGAAAACCTGGCTATGGCCTATAAAAGAGGCAAGCCACGTACACTATTGATAGGTGTGACGCCAGCCAAGCGTGCTTTTTTCAAGGAGCAGCTTTCTAGGCTCGGCATTGGGCTTGAGAATCGCTTGGGCGCGAAGGTTGGACTTTTGTCCGGTGGAGAGCGGCAAGCGCTTAGCCTGTTGATGGCGACCTTTACGAAGCCGCAGATATTGCTGCTTGATGAGCACACGGCGGCGCTTGATCCTTCGCGTGCAGAACTGATTACAGCGCTCACGGATTCGCTTGTACACGAGATGAAGCTGACGACGCTGATGGTGACGCATAATATGGAGCAGGCGATCCGTCTAGGCAACCGTCTTATTATGATGGACAAGGGTCGTATTATTCTCGATGTAAATGAACACCGCAAAAAGGATCTCACGGTAGCGCAGCTGCTTAACGAGTTTGAGCAAATTAGCGGCAAGAAGCTGGCTGACGACCGGATTGTGCTAGGTTAATAAGTATAGAGTAAAGTTTAGTGAGTAGAGTAGTAGTAACGCATTGTCCATAAAGCAAAGAAGATCGCTTTTCTATCGGGTCATGGGTGAAAGCTTGCCGATGTACGGATAGAAGAGCGATCTTCTGCTGTTTTAGCGGTTTGCAGCCGTTAGTTGAAGGTATTCAGGTGAGTTTCTTCTATTATATATAGAAGGCACAGCAATCGTTTTGTTTATGAAGCGGGCAATGTGTCGAAGCTAATAACCTAAAAGGCGCTATATTCTTGCCTAAAAGGATGAAAGACCACTAATTTAATTGAAAATAGCATGAAAGCAAAGTTCTGCTTGCATTTGCCTATTCATTTCGTTATAATAATGTCTGTTGGTCTGTGACGTTGCGATGATGTGAGAGGTTGCCGACACACCCGGCCCCTTTGCCATGGGGCATGTGCCGGGTTTTCTCATGGAGTATGTCCGATAATAAATTGGGCGATAGAAGGAGGGACTTATATGGCAAAGCAAAAGATTCGTATTCGCTTGAAAGCGTACGATCACAGGATTCTTGATCAATCCGCAGAGAAAATTGTGGAAACTGCAAAACGTTCCGGAGCGAGTGTTTCCGGGCCGATTCCGCTTCCAACGGAAAAGCAAATCATCACCATTCTCCGTGCGGTGCACAAGTACAAGGATTCCAGGGAGCAATTCGAAATGCGTACACATAAACGCTTGATCGACATTGTTAACCCTACGCCGCAAACGGTTGATGCGTTGATGCGCCTGGATTTACCATCCGGTGTAGATATCGAAATCAAACTGTAAAAGCAACACCAGTATATGTGATATAGAAGGGAAATGAGGTGTCAACATGAAAGGTATCTTAGGTAAAAAACTTGGAATGACTCAAGTGTTTACTGCTGAAGGTAATGTAATTCCGGTTACTGTTATCGAAGCTGGACCATGTGTCGTTTTGCAGAAGAAAGACCAGGAAACTGATGGTTACGAAGCTGTTCAACTCGGTTTTGCCGACAAGAAAGAAAGCAGAACTATTAAGCCGGAAATTGGCCACGCTAAAAAAGCGGGAGCTACTCCTAAGCGCTACGTTCGTGAAATTCGCGGCATCCAATTGGGTGACTACGAAGTTGGTCAAGTGGTTAAAGCTGACCTTTTCGCAGAAGGCGAATTCGTTGACGTAACAGGTATTTCTAAAGGTAAAGGCTTTGCCGGCGTTATTAAACGTTGGGGACAAAGCACGGGTCCTATGTCTCACGGTTCCCGTTACCACCGCGGTCCAGGTTCCATGGGTTCGATTCAAGCGAACCGCGTACCGAAAGGCAAACGCCTTCCAGGTCACATGGGTACTGACGCTATCACGATTCAAAAGCTTGAAGTTATTCGCGTAGACGCTGAGCGTAACGTGTTGCTAGTTAAAGGTTCTGTACCAGGCCCTAAAAACGGTTTTGTGAAAGTTAAACTTACCGTTAAGAAATAAATTCTTAGAAGAAAGGAGGAACAATAAATGCCTAAAGTATCATTATACAATGTGAGCGGTTCGCAAGTAGGCGAGGTTGAATTGGCAGATAGCGTTTTCGGTATCGAGCCTAATAAACACGTTCTACACAGCGCTGTTACGCTTCAGCAAGCTGCTGAGCGTGCAGGTACTCACAAAACTAAAGGACGCTCTGAAGTACGTGGTGGCGGTCGTAAACCTTGGAAACAAAAAGGAACTGGCCGTGCTCGTCAAGGTAGCATTCGCTCCCCGCAATGGGTTGGCGGCGGTACAGTATTTGGACCGACTCCACGCTCTTACGGTTTCAAGCTTCCTAAGAAAGTTCGCCGTTTGGCAATCAAATCGGCTCTATCTTCGAAGGTGATCGCTAACGAAATTATCGTTCTTGATCAATTGTCGTTCTCGACTCCTAAGACGAAAGAATTCGTAGCGATTCTGAACAATCTGAAAGTGGCTCGTAAAGCGCTTGTTGTTTTGCCTAGCTATGATGACAATGTAGCATTGTCTGCTCGTAACATCCCAGGTGTGAAATTCGTCGCAGCTGACGGCATTAATGTTCTGGATGTACTTGTATATGACAAGCTCATCATCACTAAAGATGCTGTAGAGAAAGTACAGGAGGTGTTTGCGTAATGAAAAACCCTCGCGATATTATTAAACGTCCTGTTATTACAGAACGTACTAGCGAATACATGGTTTCCAAACGTTACGTGTTCGAAGTTGATCTTCGCTCTAACAAAACAGAAATCAAAAACGCTATTGAGCAAATTTTCAAAGTTAAGGTTACTAGCGTTAACACAATGCGTGTTGCTGGTAAACCTAAGCGCTATGGTAAATATAGCGGTTATAGATCCGAATGGAAAAAAGCAATCGTTCAACTGAGCGATGATAGCAAAGAACTTGAGTTCTTTGAAACGTCTGTTTAGAAAAGGAGGAAATTCAAGTGCCAATTAAAAAGTATAAACCGACCTCTCCTGCACGTCGTGGTATGTCGGTCTCGACTTTCGAAGAGATCACAACAGACACACCGGAGAAATCGTTGCTAGCACCACTTTTCAAAAAAGCTGGTCGTAACAACCAAGGTAAAATTACGGTTCGTCATCAAGGCGGCGGACACAAACGTAAATATCGGATTATCGACTTCAAGCGTCTTAAGGATGGAATTGCTGGTAAAGTGGCAACGATCGAATACGATCCGAACCGTACTTCCAACATCGCTCTAATCCACTACGCTGACGGTGAGAAAGCCTACATTATCGCTCCTAAAGGTCTTAAAGTTGGAGATCAAGTAATGTCCGGCCCTACTGCTGATATCAAAGTAGGTAACACTCTTCCACTTGGTAACATTCCTGTTGGTTCGGTTATCCACAACATTGAATTGCAACCAGGCAAAGGCGGACAATTGGTTCGTGCTGCTGGTACAGAAGCTCAGCTTCTTGGTAAAGAAGAAGTTTACGTATCGATCCGTCTTTCTTCCGGTGAGGTTCGTCGCATTCTGAAAACTTGTCGTGCAACAATCGGTTCTGTTGGTAACGAAGATCACGAACTCGTGAAAATCGGTAAAGCCGGCCGTTCCCGTTGGATGAACAGACGTCCAGAAGTCCGCGGCGTAGTAATGAACCCTAACGATCACCCACACGGTGGTGGTGAAGGTCGCGCTCCGATCGGTCGTAAATCGCCAATGTCTCCTTGGGGCAAACCAACACTTGGTTACAAAACCCGCAAGAAGAAAAAAGCTTCGAGCCAATATATTATTCGTCGTCGTACGAAGTAATAACTGCTTAATAGAAGCTGCGTGACCTTGAGTCACGCTATGTTTCCGCGAAGGGAGGACTCCAAATGGGTCGCAGTTTGAAAAAAGGGCCGTTTATTGACGGTTACCTGCTCAAAAAAGTCGAGGATTTGAATGAAGCAAACAAAAAAGTCGTGGTCAAAACTTGGTCCCGTCGCTCGACAATTTTCCCACAATTCATTGGTCACACTTTCGGCGTTTATGACGGTCGCAAGCACGTGCCAGTATACGTAACGGAAGATATGGTTGGACACAAGCTTGGTGAGTTTGCACCAACTCGTACGTACAAAGGTCATGATGACGATAAGAAGACGGGCAGAAGATAATTTGCCTATAAGATCTTTATCGATTGAAAGGAGGTTCACACATGTCTGAAGCTAAAGCGCATTTGAGATTCGTACGTATTGCTCCTCGTAAAGCTCAACTCGTTGCGGATTTGATTCGTGGCAAGAAGGTTGGCGAAGCAATCGCGATTCTGCGTCACACGCCTAAATCTGCTTCCCCGATTTTGGAGAAGCTGCTGAACTCTGCTATTGCTAACGCTGAGCATAACTATCAATTGGACGTTAACAAGCTGGTTATTTCCCAGGCTTTCGTTAACCAAGGTCCAACTATGAAACGTTTCCGCCCACGTGCAATGGGACGTGCAAGCAAAATCAACAAAAGAACCAGCCACATCACTTTGGTGGTATCTGAGAAATAAGGAGGGATAACGTGTGGGTCAAAAGGTAAATCCGGTCGGTCTTCGTGTTGGGATTATCCGTGATTGGGAATCCAAATGGTACGCAGGCAAAGACTTCGGCGATCTTCTGATTGAAGACGTAAAAATTCGTGAATACCTGAAGAACAAACTTAAGGATGCGGCAGTATCCCACATCGAAATCGAGCGCGCGGCTAACCGTGTTAACGTGACGATTCAAACTGCGAAGCCGGGTATGGTTATCGGTAAAGGCGGTTCTGAAGTGGAGAACCTGCGCACGGAGCTTGGCAAGATCACTAAAGGCAAAAAAGTTCACATTAATATTTCTGAAATTAAACAAGCAGATATGGATGCTATTCTTGTAGCAGAAAGTATCGCACAACAGCTGGAGCGTCGTGTTTCTTTCCGTCGTGCTTTGAAACAAGCGATCCAACGTTCGATGCGTGCTGGCGCTAAAGGGATCAAAACCGCTGTTAGCGGACGTCTCGGTGGTGCTGAAATTGCTCGTTCAGAAGGCTATAGCGAAGGTACAGTTCCACTTCATACCCTTCGTGCTGATATCGATTATGGTACAGCTGAAGCGCATACGACTTATGGTCGTATCGGTGTAAAAGTTTGGATCTACCGTGGCGAAGTCCTTCCGGTTAAGAAGAAAGCTCCCCAGGAAGGAGGCAACTAATCATGTTGGTACCTAAACGTGTCAAACACCGCAAGCAACAACGCGGACATATGAAAGGTCGCGCTAAAGGCGGTACTGAAGTTTCTTTCGGAGAATACGGTCTTCAAGCGCTTGAGCCGTCATGGATTACGAACCGTCAAATCGAATCGGCTCGTATTGCTATGACTCGTTACATCAAACGTGGTGGTAAAGTATGGATCAAGATTTTCCCTGCTAAGCCAATCACTCAAAAGCCTCTCGAGGTTCGTATGGGTAGCGGTAAAGGTAACGTTGAGAAATGGGTTGCTGTAGTTAAGCCAGGCAAAATTATGTTTGAGCTTGCTGGAGTACCTGAAGAGGTTGCTCGCGAAGCAATGCGTCTTGCGTCACACAAACTGCCTGTTAAAACGAAGTTCGTGAAACGCGAAGAAGTAGGTGGTGAAGCAAATGAAGGCTAGTGAATTTCGTAACCTAACCTCTGCTGAGATCGAACAAAAGGTAAATGGTTTTAAAGAGGAGCTATTCAACCTTCGTTTCCAATTGGCTACTGGCCAACTGGACAATCCGACACGGATTCGTGACGTACGGAGAGAAATTGCTCGTGCTAAAACCATCTTGCGTGAAAGAGAACTCGGAATCAGCAGCTAAATAGTAGTCCTTAACTAAGGAAAAATTGCCAAGGTTTAAGGAAGGAGGAAGAACATGAGCGAACGTAATGCCCGCAAAGTGTTAGTCGGTAAAGTGGTGAGTGACAAAATGGATAAAACAGTTGTTGTTGCTATTGAAACATATAAAAAACACAACCTGTACCATAAACGCATCAAATCCACGAAAAAGTTCAAAGCCCATGATGAGAACAACGAAGCTAAAATCGGCGATGTTGTAAAAATTATGGAAACTCGTCCGCTTTCGAAAGACAAACGCTTCAGACTCGTGGAGATTGTTGAAGTAGCGATTGTCCTTTAAGCTTGAAAATGTAATCTAGTTTTGTCCGAAAGGAGGACGTTGACATGATTCAACCATTTTCCCGTTTGCGTGTCGCTGATAACTCAGGAGCTAAAGAACTGATGTGTATCCGTGTACTTGGTGGAACTGGTCGTCGCGTAGCGGCTATCGGCGATTTGATCGTTTGTTCCGTTAAACAAGCAACACCAGGCGGCGTTGTCAAAAAAGGTGATGTTGTTAAAGCAGTTATCGTTCGTACAAAGCGTACGGTTCGTCGTAAAGACGGTTCCTACATCGCGTTTGACGAAAATGCAGCTGTAATCGTTAAGGAAGACAAGAGCCCACGTGGTACTCGTATTTTTGGACCAGTTGCCCGTGAGCTTCGCGATAAAGATTTCATGAAAATCGTATCGCTTGCACCAGAAGTTATCTAATAAAAGTCCCCAAGGGATTGCAATAGCTTGATCATCAAGCATGCAGGAGGTGTAACTCATGCCAAGATTGAAAAAAATTCTTGAATCGCATAACAATAAATTGCACGTTAAAAAAGATGATACGGTCATCGTCATTTCCGGTAAGGATAAAGGCAAAAAAGGCCGTGTAATCGCTGCATATCCGCGTGAAAACCGCGTACTTGTAGAAGGCGTCAATATGGTTAAAAAGCATACTCGTCCATCGCAGGCTAACCCGCAGGGCGGTATCATCGAGCAAGAAGCGCCGATTCACGTATCGAACGTGATGCACATTGATCCGAAGAGCGGTAAAGTAACTCGCATTGGATACAAAGTGCTTGATAACGGCAAAAAAGTTCGGATCGCAAAACGTTCCGGCGAAGTAATCGACTAACGTTACTGTAGGAAGGAGGACCATGAATCATGGCTGCAAGAATGAAGGATCGTTTTCTTAACGAGATCACTCCTGCTCTGATGCAGAAGTTTAACTATACAACAGTTATGCAAGTGCCTAAAATCGAGAAAGTCGTCATCAATATGGGTGTCGGCGAAGCGGTTGCTAACTCGAAAGTGCTTGATGTTGCTGTTGATGAGCTTCGTCAAATCGCCGGTCAAAAACCGGTTGTAACACGCGCGAAGAAGTCCATTGCCGGCTTCAAACTTCGTGAGAACATGCCAATCGGGGTTAAAGTAACACTGCGCGGCGAGCGTATGTATTATTTCCTAGATAAGCTGTTTAACATCTCCCTCCCACGTGTACGTGACTTCCGTGGCGTATCATCGAAAGCATTCGATGGTCGCGGTAACTACACACTGGGTTTGAAAGAGCAATTGATCTTCCCGGAGATTGAATACGATAAAGTTGATAAAGTTCGTGGTATGGATATCGTCATCGTGACGACGGCAAAAACGGACGAAGAATCTCGCGAATTGCTCACCCAATTGGGTATGCCGTTTGCGAAGTAATCCACTTTTAGGAGGTGTAATACCCAGTGGCAAAAACTTCGATGAAAGTGAAGCAACAACGTACACCGAAATTTAAAGTGCGTGCGTACACGCGCTGTGAACGTTGTGGCCGTCCGCACTCTGTTTTGCAAAAGTTTAAAATTTGCCGGATTTGTTTCCGTGAGTTAGCATACAAAGGCCAGATCCCTGGCGTTAAGAAAGCAAGCTGGTAATAAGCCTAGTTCGGGAAGGAGGTTAACACAAATGGTTATGTCTGATCCGATTGCAGATATGCTGACACGCATTCGCAACGCGAACGTTGTTCGTCATGAAACCGTTGAAATGCCCGCTTCGAAAGTGAAGAAGGAAATCGCTGAAATTCTGAAGCGTGAAGGTTTCATCCGCGATGCTGAATATATCGAGGATAACAAGCAAGGGATTATCCGTATTTTCTTGAAATACGGCCCGAGCCAAGAGCGCGTAATCACTGGTCTGAAACGTATTTCTAAACCAGGTCTTCGCGTTTATACAAAATCTAATGAGATCCCTCGTGTACTGGGCGGTCTGGGAATTGCTATTATTTCCACGTCCAAAGGGATTATGACTGATAAAGAAGCACGTCAAGGCAAAGCTGGCGGCGAAGTCGTCTGCTACGTTTGGTAATTAACAAGTCACAAAGATTGGAGGTGTAACGATGTCCCGTATTGGTCGCAAACCAATCCAAGTGCCTAACGGCGTAACAATCAACTTGGAAAACACAGTTATTACTGTTAAAGGACCTAAAGGAACGCTTTCCCGTGAATTTCACAAAGATATGAAAGTCAATGTGAGTGAAACTGAAATCGTCATTGAACGTCCTTCTGACAATAAATTGCATCGCTCTTTGCACGGTACTACTCGCAGCATCATCGCTAACATGGTGAGCGGAGTTACTGACGGATTCTCGAAAAATCTTGAACTCGTTGGCGTAGGTTATCGTGCAAGCAAAAATGGTGAGAAAATCGTTCTTAACGTTGGTTACTCTCACCCAGTGGAAATCGCTCCTGAAGGCGGAATCGAATTTGACGTTCCTGCGAACACGAAAATTACTGTTCGCGGAATCGATAAAGAACTCGTTGGCGCATTTGCTGCCAAAATCCGTTCCGTACGTGAGCCTGAGCCGTATAAAGGTAAAGGTATCAAGTACGAAGGCGAGCGCATTATCCGCAAAGAAGGTAAAGCTGGTAAGAAGAAATAAGCAGTCTGACATGGCTGCTTAACATAGCGGTATGAGGAATTGGAAAGGAGTGAACCTTGAATGATTACGAAAGGCGATAAAAACAAGGCACGTCTGAAAAGACACTTGCGTGTTCGTAAAAAAATCAATGGAACGGTTGCACGCCCACGTCTGTCTGTGTTTCGTTCCGCTAAGCATATGTATGCTCAATTGATCGACGATGTACAAGGAGTAACACTTGCTGCTGCTTCTACTCAAGACAAAGAGCTGACTGAAGCTATCGGCAACGGCGGCAGCGTTGAAGCTGCTCGCAAAGTCGGCGAATTGCTTGCAAAACGCGCTCAAGCGAAAGGTGTAAACCAAGTAGTATTTGATCGTGGTGGTTACTTGTATCACGGAAGAATTCAGGCGCTTGCTGATGCAGCTCGCGAAGCTGGTCTGGAATTCTAATCGACTTTACTTATAAGGAGGTTAAACGACTTGCGTATAGATCCGAATACGTTAGAACTTACTGAAAAAGTTGTCAACATCAACCGTGTTGCCAAAGTTGTTAAAGGCGGACGCCGCTTCAGCTTTAGTGCATTGGTAGTAGTAGGCGACGGCAACGGCTATGTTGGCGCAGGAATCGGTAAAGCAGGCGAAGTACCTGATGCAATCCGCAAAGGTATCGAAGATGCTAAGAAAAACCTGATTCATGTACCAATCGTTGGTACAACAATTCCTCACCTTGTGCTAGGACATTTCGGCGCTGGAGAAGTTCTCCTGAAGCCGGCATCCGAAGGTACAGGTGTTATCGCTGGTGGCCCAGTTCGTGCAGTTCTTGAACTTGCTGGCGTTGGCGATATTTTGACGAAATCCCTCGGTTCTTCGAACTCCATGAACATGGTTAACGCAACGCTCGAAGGTCTTTCACGTTTGAAACGTGCTGAAGATGTTGCGAAGCTTCGTGGTAAAACTGTCGAAGAGCTGTTAGGTTAAGGAGGGGCATACGATGGCAAAATTGCAAATCACCCTCGTTCGCAGTTTGATCGGCCGTAACGAGAAACAGCGTGCTACTGTAGCATCGCTGGGACTTCGTAAAATCCGTCAAACCGTTGAATTGAACGATACTGTAGCTATTCGCGGCATGGTTAAACATGTTAGCCACTTGGTTAAAGTCGAAGAAGTATAAGATAGTCATTCCTACAAAGAAATAAACAAGGAGGTGCAAGAACGATGAAATTGCATGAACTCGCACCAGCACCAGGTTCCAAGCAAACACCAAAACGTAAAGGTCGCGGTATTGGTACCGGTAACGGTAAAACAGCTGGACGTGGTCACAAAGGTCAAAATGCTCGCTCCGGCGGCGGTGTTCGTCCTGGTTTCGAGGGTGGTCAAAACCCATTGTACCGTCGTGTACCGAAACGCGGATTTAACAACCGTTTCCGTAAAGAGTATGCCATAATCAACATTGAAGAGCTGAACAGCTTTGCAGCAGGCACCGAAGTCACTCCAGAAGTTCTTCTTGAGCAAGGGATTGTTAAAAATCCACTGGCAGGCATTAAGATTTTGGGTAACGGTGAAATCAACGTCCAACTGACTGTAAAAGCAAGCAAGTTCTCTCAATCTGCGGTAGAGAAAATCCAGGCTGCCGGCGGTAAAACCGAGGTGATCTAATTGTTCAAAACCGTGTCCAACATTTGGAAAGTAGCGGATTTGCGCTCGCGCATTCTATTTACGCTTTTCATCCTGCTCATTTACCGGATTGGTTCTTTCATTCCGGTACCGGGCATCAATAAAGAAGTGTTCAAACAAGTTGATCGCGCAGGTGCAGATTTGTTCGGCTTGCTTAACACGTTTTCTGGTGGAGCGCTTTTCAAATTCTCTATCTTTGCAATTGGGATTATGCCATATATCACGGCTTCGATTATCGTGCAGCTGTTATCGATGGATGTTATTCCTAAATTTGCAGAGTGGGCGAAGGAAGGCGAGAACGGCAAACGTAAGCTCGCGCAAATTACTCGTTACGGCACGGTTATTCTTGGTTTGGTTCAAGGTTTTGCAACAGCAATCGGCTTCAACCGCCAATATGGCAATGAGATGATTCCTGGAGCGACCTTCGTTGATTATTTGGTTGTTGCTATCATCTTGACTGCAGGTACTGCTTTCTTGATGTGGCTTGGCGAGCAAATTACTGAGCGTGGTATTGGTAACGGTATTTCGATCCTGATTTTCGCAGGTATCGCTGCTGGTATCCCAGGCCACATCCGTACAATTTGGCAAGATCAATTTATTGGTCAAGAAGCTGCTTTGTTCTGGAATATCGGTAAAATGGTTCTGATCCTTATTGCGATCATTGCCATTATCGTCGGTGTTATCTTTGTTCAGCAAGGGATTCGTAAAATTCCGGTTCAATACGCTAAACGCGTAGTGGGCAGAAAAATGTACGGTGGACAATCGACTCATATCCCGATGAAAGTAAACGGAGCAGGCGTTATTCCGGTTATTTTTGCGGTATCGCTTCTGATGTTCCCAGTTACGATTGCTCAGTTCTGGAATGGATCGGCATGGGCAAACTGGATTATCAATAATATGTATTATGACAAACCGCTTGGTATGGTCTTGTATGTACTGTTGATTATCGGTTTCACTTTCTTCTATACCTTCGTTCAAATAAATCCGGTACAAATGGCGGATCAAATGAAAAAGAACGGTGGTTACATTCCAGGTATTCGCCCGGGTAAACCAACTTCTTCTTATCTGACTCGCGTTATGTCACGTATTACATTGACGGGCGCGCTTTTCCTAGCGGTTATCTCGATTTTGCCAGTGCTCTTCGGAACGCTTGCAGGATTGCCGCGTACGGTGCAACTTGGAGGAACTTCGCTTCTGATCGTTATCGGCGTTGCGCTTGATACGATGAAGCAAATCGAAACCCAGTTGATCAAACGCCATTACAAAGGGTTTATCAATAAATAACAATAGGTTCTGTTCGGGCTTCCGTGACGTCGCTTGCGATGGTACGGACCCGCATGAGCCTATTGTGTTTAAAGCGAGGAACACGAATGAACATTTTATTCATGGGCCCTCCGGGAGCCGGTAAAGGAACGCAAGCTGAACGAATCGTTTCCGAGTTTGGTATACCACACATCTCGACAGGCGATGCATTCCGCCTTGCTATGAAAGAAGGCACTGCGCTCGGTCTCAAAGCGAAAGAGTATGTCGATAAAGGACTGCTTGTACCCGATGAGATTACGAACGGTATCGTAAAAGAACGTCTTGCACTAGACGATTGCAATAAAGGGTTTTTGCTGGACGGTTTTCCTCGGACATTGCAACAAGCCGAAGCGCTTGATGGCATGCTCAAGGAACTTGACCGAGGCATTCACCATGTCGTTAATTTAAAGGTTGATCGTGGATTTCTCTTGGCACGCCTAACTGGAAGACGCATTTGCAAAACATGCGGAACGACGTATCACATTCTGTTCAATCCGCCGAAGCAAGAAGGCGTCTGTGATAAAGACGGCGGCGAATTGTATCAGCGTTCGGATGATACGGAGGAGAAGGTTGGAACGCGTCTGGATGAGTACATTTCCAAAACTGCTCCACTTCTTGACTATTACAGTGATAAAGGTCTTCTTCGCGAAGTCGATGGCGAGAAGGAAATTGATGCGGTAACGGCCGACATTACTTCCATCTTGCGAGGTTCATTGTAATGATTATACGCAAATCCGAATCGGAGCTGCGCTATATGAGAGAAGCAGGCAGAATTGTTGCGGATGCCCATCAGTTGATGGCGAGGTCGGTGAAGCCGGGTATTACTACCATGGAGCTTGATCAACTAGCTGAAGACTACATTCGCAGTCAAGGAGCCGTGCCTTCTTTTAAAGGTTACAATGGTTTTCCCGCCAGCATTTGCGCTTCTGTAAATGACGAGCTGGTACATGGTTTTCCAGGACCTCGGAAGTTGAACGAAGGCGATATTATTAGTATCGATATCGGAGCGCAGTACAATGGCTATCATGGCGACTCTGCCTGGACCTACCCGGTCGGCGCAGTAACGCCTGAAGTACAAAGGCTGCTGGATGTAGCGGAGCAGTCGCTTTATGCGGCCGTGAATCTCATCCGTCCGAATGAGAAGCTATTTACAATATCCCATGCTGTTCAACAAGTTGTCGAAGCGGCTGGCTTTTCGGTTGTACGCGAATTTGTTGGTCATGGAATTGGAGCGAAGCTTCATGAGGAGCCGCAAATTCCGAACTATGGTATGCCAGGTCGCGGACCGAAGCTAGAGCCAGGAATGGTGCTTTGCATCGAACCTATGGTGAACATCGGTGAACGATATGTCCGCACGCTTGAAGACAATTGGACGGTCGTAACGGAAGACGGCTCAATGTGTGCCCATTTTGAGCATACGGTTGCCGTAACGGAGAATGGTTTTGAAATTTTGACGCTTTCGAAGCCACAGGCGGACTGAGCCAGAGATGGATAAGTTCCCGCAGGTAGGCCAAATTGTCAAAGTGCTTCGGGGCAAGGATGAAGACAGCTATGCGGTGGTCATATCCGTCATTGACGAACGTTTCGTTATGATTGTAGATGGCGATAAGCGGCGCTTCGACTCGCCAAAGAAGAAGAACGTTCTGCATCTCGAGTTACAGCCTGTGATAAGCAGCGAAGTTGTAAACAGCTTGCTTGAATCAGGCAGGGTGACCAATACCAAGTTACGTTATGTTATACAGAAGTTTGCACATGCGAAAGGAGAATGACGGTTGGCTAAGGAAGACATCATTGAGGTCGAAGGTACGGTGATTGAACCGTTGCCGAATGCCACATTCAAGGTGGAGCTGGAGAACGGTCATCAAATTCTCGCACATGTTTCCGGTAAGCTCAGAATGCACTTTATTCGTATTCTGACAGGAGACAAGGTGGTTATACAGTTATCGCCTTATGATTTAACAAAAGGGCGCATCACCTATCGTAAGTAGGCCGCATTGCGGTTTGCGAGCGAAAGATTCGGGAGGTAATCACAATGAAGGTTAGACCTTCGGTTAAGCCGATTTGCGAAAAATGCAAAGTCATTCGTCGCAAAGGCAACGTTATGGTGATTTGTGAAAATCCGAAACACAAACAAAAACAAGGATAGAAGGAGGGATAACGGCCTATGGCACGTATAGCTGGTGTAGACTTGCCGCGTGATAAGCGCGTCGAAATCGCTCTGACATACATTTTCGGTATTGGCAAAGTGACTTCACAAAAAATCTTGAGCACAACTGGCGTTAACGCGGACACTCGTGTTCGTGATTTGACGGAAGATGAGCTTGCGAAAATTCGTGAAGCAATTGACAAAACAGTTAAAGTGGAAGGCGACTTGCGTCGTGAAATTTCGCTTAACATCAAACGTCTGATTGAAATCGGATGTTACCGTGGTGTTCGTCACCGTCGTGGATTGCCTGTTCGTGGACAACGCACGAAAACAAATGCGCGTACGCGTAAAGGTCCTCGTCGGACTGTAGCTAACAAAAAGAAATAAGAAGAGGTGAAATAGGATAATGGCAAAACCGAAAAAAGTCGTTCGTACAAAACGTCGTGATCGGAAAAATATTGAGTCTGGCGTCGCTCACATTCGCTCGACATTCAATAACACGATTGTTACAATTACGGACCCTCACGGCAATGCAATCTCTTGGGCAAGCTCCGGTAACATGGGTTTCAGAGGTTCGCGTAAAAGCACACCTTTCGCAGCTCAAATGGCAGCTGAAACTGCAGCTAAAGCAGCAATGGAACATGGCATGAAAACCGTTGAGGTTATGGTTAAAGGTCCAGGCGCTGGTCGTGAAGCAGCTATTCGTTCGCTTCAAGCAGCAGGTCTAGAAGTTAACCTGATTAAAGACGTTACTCCAGTGCCTCATAACGGATGCCGTCCACCAAAACGTCGTCGCGTATAGTTGGATCCACTGTGGTATCAAATGACAGCAACTTGTGAATAATGGTTGTGAAGGTTTGGCATACTACGAGATTTGACTTAAGATACGGTATGGTAACGGAGCGACGTTTGAAGGAGGGTACTATTAGTGATTGAGATCGAAAAGCCGAAAATCGAGACCGTGGATTTGAACGAGGATGGGACTTACGGACGGTTCATTGTTGAGCCGCTCGAGCGTGGCTATGGCACGACGCTTGGAAATTCGCTTCGCCGAATTTTGTTGTCGTCTTTGCCAGGTGCAGCTGTTACTTCCGTTCAGATCGACGGAGTGCTTCACGAGTTCTCTACAGTTCCAGGAGTGATGGAAGACGTAACTGAAATCATTCTGAACCTGAAGGGCCTCTCGTTGAAAATCCACTCCGATGAAGAGAAGGTTTTGGAAATCGACGCTGAAGGCGAAGGAATCGTTACGGCGGGCGATATTCGTGCTGACAGCGATGTCGAGATTTTGAACCCTGATCTTCACATCGCCACCTTGGCCTCCGGCGCGCGGCTCCATATGCGTGTTTTTGCTAATCGGGGACGCGGATATGTGCAAGCGGACCGTAACAAAAGGGAAGATCAACCGATTGGAGTTATCCCGGTTGATTCGATTTACACGCCAATTACACGTGTAAATTACAGTGTGGAGAATACTCGTGTTGGTCAAGTGACTAACTATGATAAACTTACGCTGGAAGTTTGGACTGATGGCAGTATTCGTCCGGAAGAGGCTGTAAGCCTCGGCGCTAAAATCTTGACTGAGCATTTGGATCTGTTCGTTGGCTTGACTGACGAAGCGAAAGATGCCGAGATTATGGTGGAGAAGGAAGAAGACAAAAAAGAGAAAGTTCTGGAGATGACTATCGAAGAACTGGATCTTTCCGTACGTTCATACAACTGCTTGAAGCGTGCAGGAATCAACACTGTTCAAGAGCTGATTACGAAATCCGAAGAGGACATGATGAAGGTTCGCAACTTGGGCCGCAAGTCGCTTGAGGAAGTTCAAGAGAAGCTGGAAGAACTGGGTCTTGGCCTGCGCATGGAAGAGTAGCATCAATTAGTCTAGACTACAGGCAAGGGAGGGAAAATCAAGATGGCATATCAAAAACTAGGCCGTAACGCTAGCGCGCGGAAAGCATTGTTCCGTGACCTCGTTACTGACCTTTTCCTTTATGAGCGTATTCAAACAACGGAAGCAAAAGCGAAAGAGGTTCGTTCGATCGCTGAAAAGCTGATCACGAAAGCGAAGCAAGGCGACTTGCACGCGCGTCGTCAAGTAGCAGCTTACGTGCGTCGTGAAACAATCGATGGAGAGCAAGATGCAATCCAAAAATTGTTCTCGGAGCTGGGCCCCCGTTACTCGGAGCGTCCGGGCGGATACACGCGGATTTTGAAACTAGGACCTCGCCGTGGCGACGCTGCGCCAATGGTATATTTGGAACTGGTAGACCGCGCGTAACATGAGAAAGGGTGGACCCTCGAGGCCACCTTTTTTTATTTGCTGGCTTTTGTGAGAGCAGGAGATGCAGCAAAGGCATAAGGGAGCTAGAAGCTGGAGAGCTTTTGAAGGTTTGGGTAAACTCTCTGTTGAGAGTTTGGGATAGAAGCCTTTAAAGGTTAGGGTAGAAGCCCTCTCGAGGGTCTGGGAGGAATTCCACATGCGAAATATTGCAGTGAAGGTCAGCTATGATGGGGCGCAGTTTAATGGCTTCCAATCTCAGCTGGAGCCGCATCTTAGAACGGTGCAGCAGGAGATTGAGAAAGCGTTAAAGGCGCTCACGGGTGAGGAGATTCATATCATTGGCTCGGGCAGGACTGATGCAGGCGTTCATGCTATGGGCCAGGTATTCAATTTTCATACGGAATCCGTCATACCGTCGGAGCGATGGGCAATTGCGCTGAATACGAGGCTGCCGAAGGATATCGTTATTTTGGAGGCGCGCGAGGTGCCGGAGCATTTTCATTCCCGGCGCTCGGCCAAACGAAAGACGTATCGTTATTCGATAGATCGTGGCAAGTTCCCGGATGTATTCACCCGCGAGTATTGCTTTCATTATCCGATGCGCTTAGACGCAGAGGCTATGGCGAAGGCACTGCCCTATATAATAGGCGAGCATGATTTTACTTCTTTTACATCTATTCATTCGACGAAGCCGCATCATATAAGAACGATTTATGAGGCGTATTTTGAACAGCAGGGCAGCAAGCTTCATATGTACGTGACCGGCAACGGTTTTTTGTACAATATGGTGCGGGTTATTATGGGAACACTGCTGTGGGTAGGGCAAGGCAAGCTGCAGCCGGAAGATATGAAGCGCATATTAGAGGGCAAAAGCAGGTCTTTGGCTGGCCCAACTGCAATGCCTCATGGCCTTACGTTGGTCGAAGTTGAATATCCCGATGAACTAAGAAGTTAATCGTACAAACTGCTTGCTTTAGGCCACTTTTTATAGTAATATATAACTTGTGCTTTCTTAGTGGCTATCCCACAGCCCCGACTGAGATCGTCACAAACTTGGCAGCAATAACTGTTATAAATCGAACGGAAACGTTCTTTGATAAAATTAAATTTTAAACGTAAGCGAATGAAGGAGGATCTCCATGCGTACCACCTATATGGCTAAGCCAAATGAAGTTGAACGTAAATGGTACATCATTGATGCGGAAGGTAAAACCCTCGGTCGTCTGGCAAGCGAAGCAGCTAGCTTGATCCGTGGCAAACACAAGCCGCAATTTACACCTCACGTTGACACAGGCGATTTCGTTATCGTAATCAACGCTGAAAAAATCGTTCTGACAGGTAAAAAACTGACAGACAAAATGTACTACCGTCACTCGATGTACTCTGGTGGTTTGAAAGTTACACCAGCTAACGTTATGATCGACAAAAAGCCTGATCGCGTTATCGAATTGGCTGTTCACGGCATGTTGCCAAAAACACGTCAAGGTAACAAAATGAAGCTTAGACTTAAAGCATACGCTGGTTCGGTACATCCGCACCAAGCACAAAATCCTGAAGTTTACGAACTTCGCGGGTAATTAAAGGGGAGGACAGTTTCATGGCTCAAGTGCAATACTATGGAACGGGTCGTCGTAAACACTCTGTTGCACGTGTACGTCTCGTGCCAGGTGAAGGACGAATCATCATTAACAAACGTGATATCAACGAATACTTCGGTTTGGAAACATTGAAACTTATCGTTAAACAACCGCTTAACCTGACAGAAACGCTTACGCAATATGATGTATTGGTTATTGCTAACGGCGGCGGTATGTCCGGCCAAGCTGGTGCTATCCGTCATGGTATCTCCCGCGCTCTACTGAAAGTAGACGCTGAATACCGTCCAGCTCTGAAACGCGCTGGATTCCTGACTCGTGACCCACGTATGAAAGAGCGTAAAAAATACGGTCTTAAAGCGGCTCGTCGCGCGCCACAATTCTCGAAACGTTAATATGTTGTTCAACAGCCCCTGGCCTTCTGGCCGGGGGTTTTTTGTTGTTTATTGAAGTTTGTGACGGAGGGTGCCGAGAAGCTGAAATAAATGGAACGGTTAGGAACCGAATCCTTGGAGTCATTTTTCTGAAAAATAGTCCATAAAAAGCACTGAAAAAACCAACCCGGATATTTGCTGGCAGGCAGGCTTAAGAAAATACAGGAAATGTAGACGGGACAAGCGGAGAAAGTGTGCTTGGAGCCCGTTTTTTTGCATAATAAACAAACTTTAATTCATTTTGGAGTAAACTAGATATTGAAGATTGTGAGTGGTCGACGTATAATTAGACTTAAATACAGATCAATATACTTGGTATTGATGCGGAGGAGTAAAACGATGAATCTTTTTGAGAAGGAAGCCCTTATTGCCAAGCAGGCGGTTGAGCTGGAAAATGCAACGCCAGAGGAAATTATTGCTTTTGCTGTAGCAACATTCCCTAATCTTACTTTTGCTTGCAGCTTCGGTGCAGAGGATGTTGTGCTCGTTGATATGCTGCAGAAGGTTAGCCCAACAACGGACATTTTCTACTTGGACACTGATTTCCACTTTAAAGAAACGTATGAAACTCGCGATCGCATGATCGAGCGTTATCCAGGAATTCCGTTCGTAGAAGTAAAGCCGAAAATTACGCCGGAGCAGCAAGCTGCCCAATATGGCGAAGAGCTATGGAAAACCGATGCTAACCAATGCTGCGATATTCGGAAGGTAGAGCCGCTTACGCGGATTTTGTCCCAATACGAAGCATGGATTACAGGTATCCGTCGTGATCAGGCGCCAACACGGGCTAACGCGAAAAAAATCGAGTATGATACAAAATTCGGATTGGTGAAGTTTAACCCGATTGCACATTGGACAACTGAAGATGTATGGAACTATATCCGTGAAAATGATGTCATCTACAACCCGCTTCATGATCAAAACTATCCGAGCATTGGTTGCGAACATTGCACACGTCAAGTTAAACCGGGTGAAGATCCGCGTGCTGGACGCTGGGCAGGACAAGAAAAAACAGAGTGCGGCTTGCATAAATAAACCGCTTTATTTCGAACACAGCTTCTTCTGTCAAAAATGCGGCAACATGGCGACGACCAAAACATGTCCGCATGACAAATCCGAGCATTTGACGTTTTCGGGCACAAAAGTACGCGCGCTGCTGCGTGACACTGTGAATGTGCTGAGACACACTCATAAATAACCATCTCGTCCCATAAGATGATAATGAGCGCCGGCCAAGCTGGAGCTGATTATTATTTGATGGAGGACGGGGTGGTTTTTTTGCGCCGATGGGGACGACGCTTGGTCGTTTGGATAACGCTAAAGGGAGCGCTGCGGTTGACTGCTGCTGTGCTGGCTATTGCACTCGTATGGACGCTGCTTACTTACGGAGATGAACGGACGGCGCGGACATGGAAAACTTGGGCAACGCCTTTGTCCGGTAAGACGATCGCGCTTGATGCTGGGCATGGTGGAGTAGACGGCGGGGCAGTCAGCAAGCAGGGAGTCGTTGAGAAAGATTTGAATATGGCGATTGCGCTTTATTTGCGCGATTATTTGCAGCAGGCGGGGGCCATTGTCGTGATGACCCGCGAAGGGGATTATGATCTGGCAGCTCCAGATACGAAAGCCTATAGCAGGCGGAAAACAGAGGATTTGCATAAGCGTGTAAATGTCATAAAGGAAAGTCAGCCTAACTTGGTTGTCAGCATTCATATGAACAGTATTCCGTCGGCAAAGTGGTCGGGGGCGCAAACCTTTTACAATCCGGCTAATCATCAGGACAGCAAGTTGCTTGCTGCTGCTATTCAAAACGAGATCAAACGCAATTTGGAAAATACGAGCCGTGTCGCCGCAACGGAAAATACCGTCTATTTGCTCAAAGCGATTACAGATGTGCCTACCGCTTTAATTGAAGTTGGCTTTCTGTCTAATCCAGGGGAAGCAACCAGGCTCGCCGATTCGGATTACCAGCGCAAGGTCGCTGCTTCCATTTATCAAGGGATGCTGCGATATGCTGCTGGAGAGAAAATGACGCTTTCCGCAGAGGATAAGCCATAAGTCGAAATCGTTCCGACATGTTACAGCCATGAATGTTGCTGCTTAACTATGCTATAATCATTATTAATAAGCAGTAATTGCATACATAAAGGTGGGACGTATCCTAATGTTAACACGTGAGCAAGCTTTGGAAGCCGTTGAAGCAGTAACGGCGCTATATACGGCGGGCGAGGTAGCCGTCCGCGATGTGATGGTGAAGGACCGTCAAGTTTCACTGACGGTGCTGGTTGCCAGCGAGGAGGCGAAGCCCTCGCTGGAAGCCGCGCTGCGCGAAGCGTTAGCGCGGCTGGGCGCCGAAACCGTGCACTGCCGGTTTCGTGCGCTAGAGCCTGCAACTGCGGCGGATGCTTCCGCGCAGCGCGGGGCGCCAAGCGGCGGCGGCGAAGCCTCCGCTGCCGCAGGCGCAGGCGCCGCCGGCCCCGTGCAAGGCCACGGGGCCGGGCTGGCGAGCCCGCTGCTGGATGCCCGCAGCGGGGTGCAGTTCATTGCCGTCGCCAGCGGCAAGGGCGGCGTCGGCAAATCCACAGTGACCGTGAACCTCGCGGTCGCTCTCGCTCGCAGGGGCAAGCGTGTCGGCATTATTGACGCCGACATTTACGGCTTCAGCGTGCCCGATATGATGGGCATTGAAGAGCGCCCGCAGGTCGTGAACGAGCGGGTCATCCCGATTGAGAAATTTGGGGTGAAGGTGATGTCGATGGGCTTTTTTGTCGAGGACAACAGCCCGATCGTATGGCGCGGCCCGATGCTGGGCAAGATGCTGCGCAACTTTTTTGACGAAATCGAATGGGGCGAGCTTGATTACTTGCTGCTCGACTTGCCCCCGGGAACAGGCGATGTGGCGCTGGACGTCCATCAGATCATTCCGCAAAGCAAAGAAATTATCGTCACGACGCCTCACGCTACAGCGGCATTCGTTGCTGCCCGCGCAGGGGCCATGGCCATCAAAACCGAGCACGAAATCATCGGTATCGTTGAAAACATGGCGTATTACAAATGCAGCAAATGCGGCGAGCGGGAATACATTTTTGGCCGAGGCGGCGGCGGAAGGCTAGCCGAGTCGCTTCATGCCGAGCTGCTGTCCCAAATTCCGCTTGGTGCGCCGGATAATCATCCATCAGAGCCGGACTTCTCGCCATCCGTATACAAGGCAGAGAGCGAGACAGGACTGCTTTATTTGGAGCTTGCAGACAAAGTGCTTCAAAAATGCGAATAGCACGCTCTTCTACGACTGAATAGCTCTCACTTTTTCAACTGAATAGTTAAAATAAAAAGCCCCATGCCAACGAATGAGGATCAGCCAAGCAACTGGCTTACCTACATTCACAGCGGGGGCTTTTTTTTGTCCAAATATAAGAAAGTATAGGTTAGCCGTACTGTTCTTCTATTTCTCGTAATGAAACACGCCGTGCCGCCAAAAGGACGGCGACAGCCGTTTCACCATTCACCTTGATCACAAACTACATCGTATTATCCTGCTGTCCATCTCCTGAGCCTGAATCCTGGCCACTGTCTTCACCGGAATCTTGTTGATCCCCACTATCCCCACCAGAGCCTTGCTTCTCCACCTTTTCGTTAGGCTTCGGTTTCAGCTCTTCCTGTACAGCTTTCTTCATCAGATCGAGAACTTCAAGCCGGAAAAGCGGATTTTGCATCGACTCCTGCATAATCGACATGACTTGTTTTTTATACTGCGTGCTTTGCAGTACCTCCAAAATCATCTTGTCCATCTCCGGATTTTTCATCACCTTAATTAACTGCTCCTGATACGACGGATCTTTAAGCAGCTGCTGGTGAATTTCCTTGTTCTGCTTATTGACGGCTTTGGCAAACTCCCCAGCGAAACGCACGTCGGTCATCAGCGTCTTGATCACCTTGTCATATTCAGGGGCGACAAGCACATCTTTTACCGCCAGACGGACCTGCTCCTGATCCTGAACGGACAAAAGCTTGGACGTGTTCCCGTTATAGCCCGACATTTGCTGGGCCGATTCCTGGAGCGCTTTTTGAGCATCCTCCGTTTTGAGTATATCAATGACCATCGATTTCATGTCTTTGTACGTGACTTGTTGGCTGCTTCCCGATGATTCTGATCCACAACTGGCCAAGACAAAAGACGTTGCAATGAGAAGCATAATTACCGTCATACGAATGCGCATGATTCGTGTTCTCCCTTCGTGGCAGCATTCCTGTATTGATGGGAGTAGTATGTGTCAAAGTTCCATTGATTATCATGGGGAAAGGTTAGCTTTTTAATGTGAACGTGGTAAAATAAAGGATGTTGGACAGGGTGTGCTTGAAAAATTTAGGGGGATGTCAAACGTGAATATCAGAAAATGGTTTTTTCTCTTTTGGAGCTGTATGGCAGTAGGCGGCTTGGCTACGGCGATATGCGGAATAACGATGCAGTGGACGGATCCGGAATTCGGCTTTATGGGGCTGGATGCCTCGGGATTTAATTTTGCAATGATGGCGCTTGTTGGCCTTATGTTTGGAGCATTCAGCCAGATGGGCTTTTTCGCTTATTTGACTTTAAATTATATCGCGCTTAGCGTATTTCGCAAAAGCTATCTCTGGAACACGCTGCAAGGCTATTCCACCGTATTTGCGGCATTTGCCTTAGGCTATTTATTGTTTGAGCAGCGGACGAATAACTGGTTCTTCTGGCTTCTGCCGCTTCTCCTTATGGTGTTCTCTCTGGCGGTTTCTTATGTAAAGGTGAAGCAGACGAAGGCGGTAGCTTTTGTGCCGACCGCGTTTCTTATGTTTACCGTTACTTTCATTGAAGCTTATCCTGCTCTAAAAGGGGAAACCAACACCGCAGCCATCATCTTTATGATTGTGCCGCTATTCGTATGTAATGCGTACCAAATATTGATGCTGCCGCGGATATTGAAAAGCGAAGCGACCGAATCTGCATCATCTGCAAAGCCGGTCGCTTAATGTAAGTGCGATTTTCAACCTTTCACGGCTTAATGTTTGACGAGTGCGTTCAATTGGCTTGTACCGGTGGAGGACATAGTGGATTTGTCTTGTACGGCTTTGCCCTCGGTTTCCGTCTGAGTAATCAGCTCCGTTACCGTTACGAAGTCATAGCCCTTGGAGCGCAGCTGGTCGATAATAACGGGCAGTGCTTCATGAGTTTGCTTCACAGAATCGCTGGCATGCATCAATATAATATCGCCAGGATGAGCGCGGCTCACGACTCGGCTAATGATTTTATCCGTCCCGATGTTCATCCAGTCCAGCGAGTCGGTATCCCATTGAATAACCTTATAGTTCATTTCACTCGCAATGCGCAGTACCCGTTTGTCAAAATCGCCATTCGGCATCCGAATCAAATTAGGCTGTTTGCCGGTCGTATCGGAAATAATCGAATGAGCGGTAGAAATTTGCGTGCGGATTTCGTCGTCGCTCAGCTTGCTGTAATAATCATGCTTGTGACCGTGGCTTCCAATTTCATAACCGGCGTCGGTTATTTTCTTCACGATATCGGAATGCGATTGAATCCAAGGCGACGATAGAAAAAAGGTAGCTTGCGTAATGCCTTTGTCTTTAAGCACTTTCAAAATCGGCTCCGCGCGTTTTTCACCCCAGCTAATATCAAACGTAAGGGCCACGACTTTCTTTTCTGTCGGTACACTGTAGATGGCAGCGGGCTGCTGTGGTGAAAACACCGTAATATTGTCTCGCTCCGCGTAAATGACGCCTACCGAAAATACGAGGGCTAGTACAATTAGACTGTAGTGCTTGATTTTACGACCGTTCATCACATAAAAAAAGTTCATTTGGACGGGCTCTCCTCTCTAATGGAAGCTTGTTCTAGTACAATCTATGCTCATAGCGCCAAGTTATTCATGCTTGTTCAATTGAAGATGGGCAGAGGAGGACAATACTTGTTTAAGCCTCGGGAAATTCTCGATCACTTTCGCTCGATGAGCGGCTATATTGCATTTGGATTTGTTCTATTTTTTGCCGGAATGGTTGTAGGGGGAAGTAATACGACGATTAGCGATATGCTGGATCAACAGCTGGAGGCCATTGCTCAACTGGCTCAGCAGCTTGATCAATCGGCTAATCCGACGATGAGCTATATTTTGTTCATTTTTTTCAACAATGCCATTAAATCTATCTTCATTATGTATCTCGGAGCATTCCTTGGATTGGTACCGTTATTTTTCCTCGTCTTTAATGGGATGATTATTGGTTATTTGCTTAACCGAACAGCTGAGCTGCACGGGGCGGGCACTGTAATGGAAATGATTTTTAAAGGCTTGCTGCCGCACGGCATTATTGAAATTCCGGCCATCATTATTGCTGGTGCATATGGGATGCGGTTCGGCGTCCTGGTTTTAAAACTAATGAAATCCACCGTAAGCCCGAATGGCCAAGTGGAAAAGAGCGGATTCGAAATTTTATTTTTCATGAAAAAAACGATTCCAGTCGCCGTTGTGCTTACGATTTCTCTGCTAGTGGCTTCTTTAATTGAAAGTATCATTACACCTTGGCTTCTGAAGATGTAATAAAATTCCTATTATTTGTGCATAACAATAAAGCGGCGTTATTACGTGCGAAGCGTAGACGCCGCTTTATTGTTTCATCAAGCTGCATGAGGCAGAGCAAGGACGAGCCTATTCGCTATACAGGCGAACGATCGTCACCACTTGAGGAGGGCGCAAACCACTATGCTAGGAATTCTATTCAACGATAAAGAATGCAAAGAACTCGACTACGTCCTGCGCAAGGAACTCGATGAAATGCTGCTTGATCTCAATGACTCCCGTCTGGATGGAGAAATCAAGCAGTCGATTACCCGCCGTTACAAAACGATTTTCCGCATGTATGCCCGTTTGGCATCCCCAAAAGAGCTTTCCCGCTACGCTTTAAACGTCCGTACATATAAGTAATTTAAGGCCTCTAATAGGCCTGAATTTGGGCCTGAAACATAATCGAAAATAAATTAAAAAAACACTTGCAATCGCATAGGCGCCCGTGATATATTATATGAGTCGCCGCTGAGACATACGGCAGACACGAACGAAACGCAAGCAAGAGAAATTGTTCTTTGAAAACTGAACAACGAGTGAAACTGCCACATTA